>JADYYC010000166.1 GCA_020853835.1 Anaerolineales bacterium | reverse complement strand
GCAGCTTCGTCCATCGCCTCCTGGGGAGACTTGGTTTCAGCCACCGCAGCCACCACGGCTTCGTTCATGATCGTGACCAGGTCAGCCGTGACGGTGGTGGGCGGGATGATCTGGCGGAAAGGCATGACCTCCGCCAACAGTTTAAATTGCGGGATCTCAGCCACCACTGCGGGGTCGCTCAGGGCTTCGGTGTTGCCCGGGATGCCGCCATTCAGCGCCCATAAAATGGCGCCGTCCTTGCTGGTCAGCCACTCGATGAACTTGTAAGCCGCCTCGGGGTTCTTGGCGCCGGCCGGGATGCCCCAGCCCCACTGGCTGCCGCCCGTGGTGCGCTTGATTGTACCATCACCCTCTTTGATGCCCGGCGGGATGGCATATTGCAGCGTGGTTTTGCCGTCGATGCACACCTTGGGGCTCTGTTCGCAGTCCTGCAGGGTCGCGGTGGCGGCCATCCACTCGATGCCCATGGCGACTTTGCCTTCCTGGAGGGCGGTCTGGATCTCGTTATAGCCATAAGTGACCACGTCGGGCGGCACCACTTTGTACTTGTTGCGCAGGTCCGCGTAGAAGGTGAGCGCCTGCACCCCGGCCTCGTTGTTGAAGATGACCTTGTTGTTCTCGTCCAGGATGCCGCCGCCCATGCCGAACAGGTAGTACATAAAGTCCCACATCGCTTCGTCGGGCTTGGCGCCGATCACCGCGCCGTAAACGCCGTCGCTGGTGAGCGCCTGGGCAGCCGCCAGGTACTCATCCCAGGTCTCGGGGACTTCGATGCCCTTTGCGTCCAACAGATCGGCGCGGTACCACAGCCAGGCGGTGTCGCCCTCGGACGGGAAAGCATAGACCTGACCATCGAAGGTGAAAAAGCCCACACCCGCCCCAAAAACGCTCAGATCGAGCCCTGGCATCGCCACGTTGGGGTTGTCGATGTACTCGTTCAGGGGATGCAGCGCGCCCGCCTTGACCCAGGCAGGGGGCCAGTCGGACATGACGTAAGCCGCGTCGTAGTCCGAACCGCCGCCGATAAAGGTGGTGGTGAGCTTGTCGAAATACGCTTCGCGCGCAATCTCTTCCACGATCACCTTGTTGCCGGTGCGCTTCTCGTATTCCGCCGCGACCTTGACCAGGTTATCGTGCTCGGGCCCGCTCCAGCAGGCCACCACGATCTCCGGGAGCGGCTCGACCGCCGCCGGGGCTTCCGTCGCCGCGGGCTGGGCCGGGGCCTCGGTCGCCGCGGGCTGAGCCGGGGCTTCGGTTGCCGCAGGCTTGGCCGGGGCTTCGGTCGCCGCGGGCTTGGCCGGCGCCTGAGTGGCGGCCGGGGCGCAGCCCGCAAGCAGCGCCACAATCAACAGCAGCGCCATCAGTTTTGAAATCGTCTTGTGATCCATGTAAATTTCTCCTTATCTCCTGTTCAAATCAAGGTGTCTTTTCCGGCGCACAGCCGGTTGGTGACGGATCCATTATGCGAACGACGGCGACCACCTCCTTTTCCAGGCCAGAATATCACCCACACCTAAAAAGCCAGGCGCTTCCATTCGTCTATCATCACCAGCACCTTCTCCCAGGGCTGGGTGTTGAAGATGGCGTCCACCGGGTAGAGGATAAAACCGCCCCCCGGCGCCATGATCCGCAGCGCCTCGTCCACCGCCGCCCGGATTTGGGCGTCGCTCCACTGGCTGAGCATCACGGCCGAGTTCAGCCCGCCCATCAGGCAGACCTGCCCGCCCAATTCGCCCTTCACCTGGGCCAGGTCGAGCTTGTCCTGCACCGCGTCCACGCCGGTCAGGCAGTCCACGCCCATCTCGACCAGGTCCTGCCGGTAGGGCCGCCAGGAACGCGTGATGATGTAGCGGAATTTGACCCCGCGGGCATGGCAGCGGTCGATCTCCGCCTGCAGGCGCGGGCGCAGGAACTTGCGGTAGGTATGCGGCGACCAGAAATCGGCGCTCTCATACCAGGCCATGTGCACCAGCTCGTCGATGCCGGCCTCCAACAGCAGATCCAGGCGCTTGAGCTCCCATTCCAGGATGGTATCCAGCACCTGGGCGATGAAGTCCGGCTCGTCCATCTGTCCGTAAAGGATGCGCTGCATGCCGCACAGCCACATGGCGGCGTCGCCCAGGGCGGTCCAGCCCCCGTCCAGCATCACGCCCAGCCGCTGGGAGGCGCGGCGCAGCTCCTCGGCGCGCGCCTGGAAGGCGTCGAGCTGCGCCGGGGTGGGGTCGGGCAGCAGGTAGCGCAGGCGCTCCAGGTCGGCCGCGTCCTTGATCAGCGGTTCCACCAGGCGCGAGAGGTTGTAATCGTCGAACATGCGGATATCCTGACCGTAGGGCCAGTCCTCGCTGAGCTGGACGACCGTCTGCAGGGGGCCGGCGGGCGTCTGGTAGGTCTTCTTCAACAGCGGATACGCCCCCCCGTCTGGGGAGGGCAGTTGTTCGACGCGGCTGCGCACGCCCGGCGCGCGCTCGACGATGTAGTCTTCCACGTACCCCAGCGGCGGCTGGAGCAGCAGCGTGTCGTCCAGCCCCAGCGCGGTGGTGGCTTCGACGCGCGCGATCTCGTCGCGCCAGTCGAAGGGGATGTGGTCCTCCTCGCCGCCCAGCCACCAGAAGCGCAGCAGCATAGGCACGTGGTCGACGGGGCGGCGCTCCATCGCCGCCAGCATCCTTTCACGAGAGGTCATCTGTGTATTGGGGGTTCGCATCTTATAAGTCCGGAAAACATCCTTTCACGCCAGCCAGGCGGCAGAACACGCTCAGCTCGGCTGCAAAGTGTCCGTAGGCGGTCATCCAGTGGTGGCCAAAACCGCCCTCGGTCGTCAACCCCCAGATTTTTTCAAGCGGCGTGCGCGTCACCAGCTTGAGCGGCGTGCCTTCGAAGACCATGCCGGTGGGCTTCGCCTCGCCCTCGAACGCGCACATGCGATAGTTGCCCTTTCGCCCCACCAGGTTGACAAAAGTCACCGGGCCGGGGCGGGCGGAGTAGCGCACACACACCCCGTCGTTCGCCAGCCGCACCGGCTGCAGGCTGAAACCGCCCGCGTCGGCAAGTTTGGGCGAGCCGCAGCCGCAGTGCGAGGTGACGATCGAATTTTCCGCAAAGTCCAGCGCCAGCATCTCGCCAAAGTGCACCGGCGACCCGCTGAGCTGGTTGAGCAGGTAGATCGCCAGGGTGGAGTTGACGTCGCCCTCGCAGCCGGCCGGCAGGCCCTCCTCGTTGAGCAGGGCGATGGGCAGGCACATCGTGCCCTGGCATTGCGGGTACGAGCCAATCGAGACCGCCTGCAGGCCGAGTTCTTGCTGCATGCGGCGCAGCGCGATCAGGTTGCGCGCGCTGGCCACCCCGTGTTCGGGCCGCGCCGTGATGGCTTTCGCCGTCCGCCGGATGCGCTCCCATTCCGCCCTGGCTTCTTCGATATCCACCCCTTCCGCCAGCGCCTGGAACTCGTCCAGCCCGTAGTTGAGCAGGCGGGCGCCAAACAGGCGCATGATTTCAATCTCGTCCACCGCGGTGGGAGTCATGCCCTCCGTGCGCCGGCCGATCACGGCGATTTTGGCGCCCAGGAGGCTCTTGCGCAGGGCGCAGCCGCGCGCATAGACGGCTAACTGGCGCGCCGCCTGCGCCTCGCCGGGGGCGCCGTAGAACAGGCGGTGCTCTACGCCCAGGTCGTACAGCACGGACTGGAGCTGCTGCCCGCTCACGATCGAGCCGCTCCGGATGCCCGGGACGCTGCGGATGGCGAGCGGCAGGCTCGTCTGCTGCTGGATGCGCAGACTGTAGTGGTCGAAGGACCAGGAGGCCATCAAGGCGTAGAGCAGGTCCAGTTCCTGACCGGCCAGCCAGTCGCCCACCCGCTCGCCCGAGGCGGGGTCGCACACCGCTTCGGGGGCGAGGCGGGCTTCCAGCCCCTCGGCGCGCAGCTCGCCGGCGAGCGCCTCGAGCTGGGCGGGGTAATCCTGCCAGCCCTCTTCGGGCGGCTCATAGACGGCATAAAGACCCACTTTAGGGCTGATCATGCGCCCTCCTCCAGCCAGGCGGGCAGCGCGGGGCGCAGTTGCGCCCATTCCGCCCCGCTCATCTGGCGCAGTTCGGTGTCTTCCAGGTGCGTGCCGCGGTTCTCCACGATGATCCAGGAGGCGTCCCTGCTCGCCAGCAGGTTGTGCCAAACGCCCCGCGGCACGTTGTAGATTGCGCCGGTCTTCATTTCTTCGGCTTGCAGCCGCTCGCCGTCAGAGACGAAGATCAGCGCCCGCCCGCGCCACAACACAAAGGCCTCGTCGGTCTGGTTGTGGCGCTCGATCTCTCCGGCGTGCGCCAGGTCGAAAAGCGGCTCCCAGTTCAGCAGCGCCGCCTGCCAGCCGTCGCTGAAAACCAGCGGCTGGTAGCCGACCCCGTCATATTGGTGGATTTCCAGCAAATCGGTCATACGGCCATCGACCTGTTGTCGTCTCGAAAGCTGCTACAGTTCGCTGGCCTGCGCCTTGATCTTCTTGACCGCCTCGACTGCCAGAGCCATATCTTCCTCGCTACCGAGCAGCGTGGGTTGCGGGAGCCAGACCGTCTCCCAGGCGCCGCGCAGCGTGTTGGGGAAGCCCGACCGCATAAACGCGTGCTGCGCCTGAGCCGCCTCGGGGGCGAGGCGCTTGCGGTACTCGCCGTTCTTGAAGAGCGCCAGGTCGTGCAGCGGCGGGTAAGATGCCTGGGTAGGGAAGCCTTCGGCGTTGAGCGCTTCGATAAAGCGCTTGGTGGGCACGCCGGCAAAGGCGGTCTTGTTGTAGTGGAAGATGTAGGCGTAGTGCCCGTTGGCGGTGACGCGCGGGTCAAGCCGCTGCGGGGTGATGCCCTCGATCTTCGCCAGTTCGGCGTCCAGATAGGCCGCATTGCGGGTGCGCGTCGCCGTCTGCTGCGGGAAGCGGCGCAGCTGCTGGCTGAGCACCGCCCCCTGCCACTCGCTCAGGCGATAGTTCGAGCCGTAGATGAAGTGCGAATAGAACCACTCGCCGGGCATGCGTCCGCAGTCATGCACCGAGCGGATGAGACGCTCCAACTCCTTGCTGTTGGTCACGATCATGCCGCCCTCGCCGGCCGTCATGAGCTTGGATGCCTGGAAGCTGAACGTGCCGATGTCGCCGATAGCGCCGATCTTGCGCCCGCGCCACTCCGAACCGTGGGCGTGGGCGCTGTCTTCGAGGAGATACACGCCGTTTTTGCGGGCGATCTCGGTCAGCCGGTCCAGGTCTGCCGGGTGACCGCCCATGTGCACGGCGATGATCGCCTTTGTGGCGGGCGTGATGGCGGCTTCCACCTGGTCTGGGTCAATGCAGTAGGTGTCAGGCGTCACGTCCACCAGCACCGGCAAAGCGCCGGTGAAGAGCACCGCGCTGGCGGTGGCGACAAAGGTGAAATCGGGGACGATGACCTCGTCGCCGGCGCCGATGCCCAGCGCCGCCAGCGACACTTCGAGCGCCGCAGTGCCGTTGGTCACGGCGACGCCGTAGCTTGCCTGCTGAAAGGCGGCAAACTCCTGCTCGAACTGCAGGGTGCGCGTGCCAGGGGTGCGCCACCATACCCGGCTCTCCAGCACTTCCTGCAGCGCCTGGCGTTCGGTGTCATCGTAATAGGGCCAGTCGGGCAGAGGGGTCTTCTTGACTGGCTCGCCGCCTAAAATTGCTAATTTTTGCATAATTTACTCCTGATCGTCAGTATAGATTTATTACGGCTTTTCGCCGCGCTGTGCAACGCCGCTTTTGCCATCGTTTATACCATCTCTTTCACGGCCACGTAATCGGTGGTCGTGTCCAACACCAGCATGATCGTCCCCAGCACCGCCGCCCGAAAGCCCAGAGAGGCCGGCTTTAGCTTTGGCTGAGCCGGGATCACGCCCTCCAGTTTTGCCAGGATCGGCTCGATCAACAAGTCTGCCGAGTGCGCCATGCCCCCGCCCAGCACGATCACCTCGGGGTCGAGCACGGCGCTGACAACCGCCACCGCAAACGCCAGATAATCTACCATCTCGTCAACCACGCGCGTCGCCCAGGCTTCGCCCTGGCGGGCGGCTTCGAAGACCGCATCGGCCGGGTAGCCCTGCTCGGGTATGGGCATGCCCAGCTCCTTCAACAGTTGGCGAGCGCGGCGCTCCACGCCGCTGCCCGAGGCGATGCTCTCCAGCGCGCCAAAGCCCTCGTAACACTTCCCCAGGTAAGAGACGCCCGGCGGCAGGTAGCCCACTTCGCCGGCCGAGTGGTGAAAGCCGCGGTAGATTTTACGGTCGATGACGATCCCCGCCCCGATGCCCGTGCCGACCGCGATACAGGCCGCGCTGAATGCGCCCCGCGCGGCCCCAAAACCGTATTCCCCCAGCGCGGTCAGGTTGACGTCGTTCTCCACCACCACCGGCAGCCCGAAACGGTCCCCCAGGATATCGCGCAGCGGCAGATCGCGCCAGCCCAGGCTGGGCGCCCAGGTGACCACGCCGCTTTCGAACAGCGTCACCCCCGGCGCGCCCACGCCGATGCCGCGCATGCGCTGGCCCGGCGGCCGCGGGCGAGACAGCAAGTCGGCGATCAAATCGCACACCTGTTCCAGCATCGCCTCCGGTTCGCGGCTCTCCCAGTGGCGGTAGATTTCGGTCTGGATGTTCCCGCCCAGGTCGGCCACCGTGCCAAACATCTTGGCGCCCCCCAGGTCCACCCCCAGCACGGAATAGCCATCCGCGTTGAACTCCAGCAGGCTGCCGGGCCGGCCGCCGGTCGACAGAGATG
>JADYYC010000165.1 GCA_020853835.1 Anaerolineales bacterium | reverse complement strand
GGGCAGGGATGAAGCTCCTGTTCGTCGTTCCGTACACGCCTACTTTGATACGGACCCGGTCTTTCAACCTGCTGCGGGCGCTTGCCCGGCGCGGAAACAGGATCACGCTGCTCACGTTGTGGACGAGCCCCGACGAGGAGGAGAGCGCCGGCCGGCTGAAAAGCGAGCTTGAAGACGTCTACGCCTTCCCGCTGCCCGCCTGGCGGTCGCTTGCCAACAGCCTGTGGGCGCTGCCCGGCGCCCAACCCCTTCAAGCCTGGTATAGCTGGCAGCCGCGCCTTGTGCGCCAGATGTTGGCGCTCGTTCAGGAAGCCCACCAAACCGACCCATTCGACGCCGTCCACGTGGAACACCTGCGCGGGGTGAAATACGCCCTGCACCTGCAAGCCAAATCGCCCGCCGGGCCCCCCGTAGTGTGGGACAGCGTGGACAGCATCGGGCTGCTTTTTCGGCAGTCTTCCGCCCAGAGCAAAAAACGAGCCTCGCGCTGGCTGACACAGTTCGAGTTGAAGCGCACCGAACGCATGGAGGCCCATCTGCTGGGGCAGTTCAAGCAGATATTGGTCACCTCGCAAAAAGATCGCGCCGCGTTTTTGGCTTACGCCAGCCCAGGCCAGGCGATTGCCAACGTGACCGTCCTGCAGAACGGCGTAGACCTGGACTATTTCCACCCGGACGGGGGCGCGGCGCGCCAGGAAGACGCCCTGGTCGTAAGCGGGAAAATGAGCTATCACGCTAATATTACAATGGTGTTATATTTGTATGAAGACATCATGCCGCTCATCTGGGCCCGCCGCCCCGATGTGAAGCTCTGGGTGGTGGGAAAGGATCCCAGCGCCGAAATCCAGGCGATCGGCAGCCATCCGAACGTTCAGGTGACGGGGGCGGTTGACGACCTCCGGCCTTACCTGCAGCGAGCTGCGGTCGCAGTCGCCCCTTTGAAATATGGCGCGGGGATCCAAAATAAAGTCCTGGAGGCGATGGCCTGTGGGACGCCGGTGGTCGCCAGCCGGCTGGCAGCAGCGTCCTTTTCTGCCGAGCCGGATCGCGACATCCTGATCGCCCAGGAGCCAGGCGAGTACGCTGAAGGCGTACTGCGCCTGCTCGGCGACCCCGCCCTGCGCGCCGCGGTCGGCGCGGCGGGGCGCCGCTATGTAGAAAGATGTCACAATTGGGATAAGATCGCCGCCCAACTAGAAGAGGTCTACCGTGGAATCCACTGAGCCAACCCTGCCCATCGCGGCCAAAGAAAGCCCTCCGGCCCATGAATTTATGACGAAAAACCGCGCCTCGCTGAAGGCCCAGTTTGCAGTCTATTCGACCGTCCTGATGATGCTGGACGCCGCCATGATCGGTTTGAGCTTTCGCCTGTCTTATTTCATCCGGTTCGAAACCAACCTCCCGGTTTTTCAAATCGATGTGGTCCCCAATATCGTCTATTACGAGCGCGTAACCCTGCTGGTTACGATATTGTGGCTGATTGTCTTCCGCTTTTCGGGGCTTTATAACAGAGAGAACCTGCTCAGCGGCCCGGAGGAATATGCGATCGTCTTTCGGGCTACGACGATCTCGATGCTTTTCGTGGTGGTTTTTGGCTTTCTTCAGCCGATCTTTATCATCGCCCGCGGCTGGCTGTTAATGTCGTGGCTGTTCTCGTTCTTGCTGATCTCAATGGGCCGGTTTTTGCTCCGCCGGGCTGTGCGCCAGTTGCGGCGCTTTGGTTTTTTTGTCTCGCGGGCTGTGATCATCGGCGCAAACGACGAGGGGCTGATGCTCGCCCGCCAGCTCTCCGACTGGCGGTATTCCGGCCTGCAAATCCTGGGCTTTATCGATAAAAAAATCCTGCCATCCGAGGCGCCGCTCGAGGGCATGCAGGTGCTGGGCAATATGGATCTTCTCGATCAAATGATCGAGAAATATGAGATCGATGAACTGATCCTGGCCAGCAGCTCGATCTCATCTCGCGATAGATTGTTAGAAATTTTCCAAAAGTATGGGGTTTCCGATGAAGTCAACATCCGGATGTCCTCAGGCTTATATGAGATTATCACCACCGGGTTGAAGGTGCGTGAATTTGCCTTCGTCCCGCTGGTGTGCGTGAACAAGGTCCGCCTGACGGGGCTCGATAATCTGCTCAAGATATTGCTCGACTATGGGGCGACCATCCTGGGGCTGATCGTGCTCTCGCCCATACTCCTGTTGATCGCCATTGTAATCAAGCTAGATTCCCCGGGCCCGGTGCTTCACCGGCGCAGGGTGATGGGCGTCAACAACCGCCAGTTCGATGCCTTTAAATTCCGTTCTATGCACATCGACGGCGATGAGATCCTGGCGCGCTCGCCGGAACTGCAAAAAGAGCTGGCTGAAAAACACAAACTCAAGGACGACCCGCGCATCACCCGCGTTGGCAATTTCTTGCGCAAGTACAGCCTGGATGAACTCCCGCAACTGTTCAACGTCATCCGCTATGAAATGTCGCTCGTGGGACCGCGCATCATTCACCCGGATGAAATGAGTGAATATCAGCGCTGGGGGCTAAACCTGCTCACGGTTCGCCCGGGCCTCACGGGGCTGTGGCAGGTAAGCGGTAGATCAGACCTGACCTATCAGGAGCGCATCCGGCTCGACATGCATTACATCCGCAATTGGAGCATCTGGCTGGATTTTCAGCTTCTATGGCAGACGATCCCGGCGGTCATCCGCAGCCGGGGGGCCTATTAGAGGATTGCAGTCTAACAATGATCATCGTTCAAACCCCTTTGCGCATCAGTCTTCTGGGCGGCGGAACCGACTTCCCTTCTTACTTCAAAGAAGAGGGTGGCAGCAACGTCCTCAGCACCGCGATTGACAAATATATCTTTGTGACCATCAGGAAACGTTTCGATACTAAGATCCGCCTGGGATACACCCTCACCGAGATCGTAGACGATATCGATAACTTGCAGCACGAGCTGATCCGTGAAGCCTTCCGCATGACGGGCCTGCGGAAAGGCATCGAGCTGACGACCATGGGCGATATGCCCGCCGGCGCGGGGCTGGGTTCTTCGAGCGCGGTCACGGTCGGTTCGCTGCACGCGATGTACGCCTATCTGGGAAAGATCGTCTCCGCCGAAGCGCTTGCCAAAGAAGCATGCGCGATAGAACTTGACGTCTTGAACAAGCCTATCGGGATGCAGGACCAATATATCTGCGCTTTGGGCGGCCTGCGGTTTATCGAGTTCCGCCCGGATGGAGAAGTCCAGCATGAATGCATCGAATTGCAACCCCGCCTCCAACAGCGGCTCAACGAAAGCCTGCTGCTGTTTTACACAGGCGTAACCCGCCAGGCCGAGAGCATCCTGGGTGAACAAAAGGAACGCATCAAACAAAGCCGCGCTTTGTTGAACGAGATCAAACACATGGCTTGCGCCGCCAGGCACGAGCTGCTATCCGGCAACCTCGACGTGATCGGCGAGCTGCTGCATGAAAGCTGGAAGCTCAAAAAACAGCTTGCCAGCCAGGTGAGCAACCCCACGATTGACGCCATCTACGAAACCGCGATCAAAGCCGGGGCGACCGGGGGCAAGATCAGCGGCGCGGGCGGCGGCGGGTTCTTGCTCCTTTATTGCCCGTTCGAGAGGCATGAAGAGGTGCGCGATGCGCTCTCGAGTCTCGAAGAGGTGCCCTTTAACCTTGAGGGCGATGGGTCCAAAGTGATTTTTAACATTCGCAGATAACCGGTCCAGCAAGCCATGCTGAATGGCGCCCTGAACCACATTTCACCCTGAAGAAAGAACCAAACCATGAAGATCTTATTGACAGGAGGGGCCGGTTATATCGGCTCGATCGTTGGCGAACAGCTTGTCGAGCGCGGCGATGAGGTGATCGTCTTTGACAACTTGTTTCAAGGTCACAAAGCCGCCGTCCACCCGCAAGCCCGGTTCGTACAGGCAGACCTAAAAGACCGCCACGCGCTTCACAAGCTCTTCTCAGAGACCAAGATCGAGGCGATCATGCACTTTGCCTCGTACACCCTGGTGGGCGAATCGGTGGAGAAACCGCTCAAATATATTGGCGACAACGTGACCAATGGCATCAACCTGCTCCAGGAAGCCGTGTCTCATGGGATAAACAAGTTCATCCTGTCCTCCACCGCCAACCTGTTCGAGCGACCGCTGAAAATTCCGATTGGCGAGGACGAGCAGATCATCCCCGGAAGCCCGTATGGCGAGAGCAAGTACATCCTCGAGCGGATCCTGGGCTGGCTCGACCGCACAGCCGGGATGCGCTATGCCTGTCTGCGTTATTTCAACGCCGCAGGCGCCAGCCAGCGCTTTGGCGAAGACCACGATCCAGAGACCCACCTCATACCCATCGTGCTCAAGACCGCCCTCGGCAAGCTGCCTGAAATCCGCATTTTTGGCGATGATTATCCAACGCCGGACGGCACGTGCGTGCGCGATTACATTCATGTGCTGGATCTTGCCCAGGCGCATATCCTGGCGCTGGACGCGCTCGATCGAGGCAGCCGCACCTACAACCTTGGAAACGGCCAGGGCTTCAGCGTGCGCGAGGTTATCGAAAGCGCCCGGCGGATCACCGGGAGACCGATCCCCGAAATCGTGGAGGGCCGCCGCCCAGGGGATCCGGCGATCCTGATCGCCAGCTCGGAGCGCATCCGGGCTGAGCTCGGCTGGGAGCCGAAATTTCCGCGCCTGGAAGATATCATCCAAAGCGCCTGGGACTGGCACCAGCGCCACCCCAACGGCTATCAAGACTAATCCTATAGATTAAGAACCATTCATCCTGCGCTAGAAACCTGCGGGTTCGTCATATAATGTATAGAGTGATGACCGGCTTTGTGAGACCAGTAAAATGAACAGAGCGATATTCCTGGATCGTGACGGCGTGATCAACGCCATGGTCTATAACCCCGAGTTCGGGCTGGTGGATTCGCCGGCGAACCCAGACGAATTCCGCCTGCTGCCGGACGTGGGCGCCGCGATCCGAGTTTTCAAAAGCCTCGGCTTCCTGACGGTCGTGATCTCCAACCAGCCTGGGATCGCAAAAGGGAAGTTCTCGACGACCCTTTTGGAGGCTATGACCGGCAAGATGCTGGCCGCGCTTGGCGAACAGGGGGCCATTATCGACCAGGTCTACTATTGCATGCACCATCCAGAGGGGGCAGTGGAGGACTATCGCAAAGTCTGTGAATGTCGCAAACCAAAACCGGGTATGCTGCTAAAAGCAGCCGAAGAACTGGACATCGACCTGAGCCAAAGCTACTTCATCGGCGATGGCATCACCGATGTCCTGGCGGGCGAGGCAGCCGGGACGCATACCGTATTGATCTTCCCGAGCAGCCTTTGTTATATCTACCCGGAGCTGAACCAGCGGAACGCAAACCCCGAGCACATCGTAGCCAGCCTTTGGGACGCAGCGCAGTTAATCCAGGCGCTAGAATCCTCCAGAGACACAGAGAGAGGCTAAAATATACACATGGAGATCAGGCAAGTCGTTGAACCTCTTTTGAAATGGTGGAAGCTCATCCTGGTCGCCTGCGCGCTGTCGGTCGCTTCAAGCTATTGGGTCGTGAAACAGCAGCCCCCGATCTATCAAACCAAATCGGCGGTGGTCATCGGACGGGCGGTATACGAGCTCAACCCCAGCGGCGGCGACCTGGGCCTGGCCAGTCAACTGGCCGTCTATTACGCAGATATCGCCGAGCGCGAGGTCGTGCGCGAAAAGACCATGCAGGCGTTGAACCTGACATGGCTGCCCGAATACATTGCCGCGGTCGTTCCAAACAGCCAGATTATCGAGATCAAGGTGACCGATACGGACCCTTACAGGGCTCAGATTGTCGCAAACGAGTTAGCCAACCAGCTTGTTCTGCAGAGCCCCAGCAACCCCGACCTCCAGGAACAAAAACGGCAGGCGTTCATCTCGGGTCAGCTCCTTCTGCTCGAAGACCAGATCCAGCAAACCCTGGACGAGATCTCCGCCAAGGAATCTGAGCTGGGGAGTCTTAACAGCGCCCGTGAGATCACGCTGGCGCAAACCGACATTACCACCCTGCGCCAGAAGCTGACCACCTTGCAGACCAATTACTCGACCATGCTCAGCGGCTCAACCGGGAGAGCCAGCAACAGCCTGAGCATTCTGGAGCCGGCCGACCTGCCCCGAAAGCCCATCGGTCCCAACCGGATGATGTTCATCCTGATATCGGTGTTAATCGCGCTGCTGATCAGCGGGGCCGCAGCTTACCTGATCGAATATCTGGATGATACGATCAGGACCCCAGAGGATATCAACCGCCTGTTGAATAGACCTGTGATCGGTTATATCGCGGAGATCGAAGGCGACGGCAATAAAGGGACCATCGCCGGGGATGAACCATCTTCGCTGATCGCCGAATCGTTTCGCGCTCTGAAGGTGAACCTGGAGTATCCTGATATCCCGACTGCATCCAACATGCTCCTGATCGCCAGCATCAGCCAGACCGAAGGAAAATCCGTCATCGCCACGAACCTGGCCTTAAGCCTGGCACTGGGAGGAAAGCGGGTGATCCTGGTCGACGCGGATCTGCGGCGCCCCAGCCTGCACCAATATCTCGGCCTTCAAAACGAACACGGCTTGATCGACGTGCTAAAGGAAGAGCTGTCGCTGGATCAGGTCTTATCGCCGACAGAATATAAAAACCTGACGACGCTCACCGCGGGGCCAATTGCGCCCAACCCAACCGATTACCTCGGCTCCGAGGTGATGGACCGGCTGCTCGCCGAGCTGACGCGGCGTTGGGATTTTGTCCTGGTGGACGGCCCGCCTATCCTGGTCATGGACACTTCCATCCTGGCCGCCAAGGTGAACTCGGTCCTGGTCGTGGTCGGTTATGGCAGAACGCGCAAGTCGCAGGCTGTCCTGGCAATCAAGCAGCTCGACCGGGTTGGGGCTGAGATCGTGGGGGTTGTGCTGAACCGCATCCCGCACAGCAACCGGCAGTATTACAAGGTTTATCATTATGATTATGGACACCAGGATGGGGCGGACAAAGCCCGCACCCTGACCCTGGGAAGATTCAGCATTCCGCTGAGCTTCAACCTGCAAAAGCCGGGGTTTCTCAGCCGGCCCGGGAGAGCCGCGTCCAATGGGGGTTCTCATACCGTGGAGCAAAACCCATCCGGCGAATCGGAACAACTGAAGACCTGAACAAAGGCGGTTTATAAACAAAATACGACTGCGGAGCTCATCCCTCCGCAGTCGTTTGTTTTAAGCTTCGATACAGGTCTTACAACCGTATGTTGATGTTACAAGGAATAAACTCTGCGTCCCCGTCTGTTCAGTCCGCGTACTCTGGAACACCTTGAAGGCCATCCAGGACCCTTTCAAGCGCCATGGTATGGCTACAGCGTCCACGCGTTTGAAAGAAGTCACAATCACACTGCCAACCCCCGTCCCGGATATGTACTGTATGGTCGTTATTTTCCCCTACAAAGGTCACTGAGAGCGAATCGATTCTAATCCGATCACGTTGTTCCGCATAACGTTTGGCCTTCTCAATTTTCCCGATCATTCCGTAGTCCATCAGCGATTGATCTCCTTTCGACATGTGAGATAACAAAAAGGCACGCACGCGCGTGCCTTTATTTATTTATGCAATGCGTCTTTTTCCACCAATCCAGGCAAGGCAAACTCTCCTACTAAATCAAGTATAAGCTGAGTCGAAATGAAAGTCAACCTCCGATTCCGAAAGAAGGGCCGCGAGTAAAAATTCGACCCAGAACGCTTGCGAGCCTGCGCAGCCTGGCCCAGTTTTTGCAACTGAAATAGATGAAACCGCCATTACTAAAATGAAATTTGAGGCGGATTGCTTCAGGACACCAGGTTTATGTTACAATCTGAAACACGAAATCGTCAAGGAATGGCTGTGCTGCCTTGCGTGAACAAACAGGTGGCTTTGAGGCAGGTGAACACGGTTCGTATCGCACAGCTCAAGGAGAAACAGTGATGAGACAATGGCTCTTTCTGCTTGTCCTCGCCCTTCTGTCCCTATCTGCCTGTATTCCAGCGCCTGTGGCATTGGTGCCGCCGGAGACCCTGGCAGCTCAGACGCTGGCAGCCCGACCAAGCACGAACACCCCGCTTCCCACCGATACACCCCTGCCAACCAACACGCCCACCCCGCCGGAAGGCCTCCCCACGCCGACATTGGACCTGAACATCGCGGGCGCGTACTGCCTCCCAGTGGACACCCAGCGCATGCAAGGCCTGGTCACGAAGGTGATCAGCGGCGATACGATCGAAGTGCTCATCCGCAACCTGACCTATCCGGTGCGGTACATCGGCGTGGATGCACCCAGCATCCTTGCGCCGGCTGAATGGCAGGCCGCCCAGGCGATGGGTTTCAACCAGTCGCTGGTGGAGGGCAAATACGTCACCCTGGTGCAGGACGTGACCGATCGGGACGCCGAGGGCTATTACCCGCGTTATGTCCTCATCGAGAACGTCTTTGTCAACTATGAGATGATCCTGCGCGGCTACGGAATGTCCATCAGCGTCCCGCCGGATACCGCCTGCGCAAACTCGCTCCTCTCAGCGGTTGTAGAGGCGCAGAAGGACGTGCGAGGCATCTGGATACCCACCCCGATCCCCACCTCGACCATCACCCTGACGCCCACCATTACCAACACGCCCCTGCCCCCCACCGAAACACGGGTTCAAGTCTGCAATTGCAAGGGCCCTCGCCTCACTTGCAACAGCTTCCCAAGCCAGACCAAAGCCCAGCAGTGTTTCGAGTATTGCCGGAGCATGGGTTTTGGCGATATATTTGGTCTCGACAAGAACGGCAATGGCCTGGCCTGTGAGGGTCTTTCAAACTAATACCTACCACCAGCAGGCAGTCCAGAATAATCACCCCACCGCAGCCGCGATCAGGCGGGCACGGTGGGGAAAGTTTTCCCCCAACCCCTCCCGCTGAAGGCGTTCGACCTCCTCCAGGATCGATCTTTCGCAACCCTGTCCCTATTGCTTCGCCTGTGCCGCGGCTTATCAGGGAAAAGGGTTAAAGATATGGCCGGTCCACTTGCTCCAGCTTCTCGTCCAGCTCGGCCTGAAGCTCTTTTGCCATCGTGTGATCGGGATAGAGGTTTTGCTGTTCGGAAGGGTCTGTTTCGAGGTTGTAATACTCGTAGTTGTTCGAGTAGTGTTTGTAGCCAAGGTAGCGCACAAGCTTGTGCGGGCCGCGCATCAATACCAGGGTCGCCTTGCGCAGCTTGCTGAAAGCTGGATTGGCCTTGGCTTCCACCACGTAGATGTTTCGTGAGGGGTCCTCTTCGCCGCCCAGCCCTGGAAGCGCCCTTCCTTCAGCCCAGGACGGAACTGCAACGCCGGCGATCTTGAGCAGCGTCGGCAGCACATCGACGTTGCTGGTCAACGACCTCACATCTACCCGCTCGCGCTGACCGGGCGTGTGAACCACCAGGGGGATACGGATCAGCGGTTCGAACATCACCGGCGTCGAGTGCCCAGACACGCCGCGCTCGAAAAGCTCGCCGTGATCCGAGGTGAAGATCACATAGCTGTCTTCAAGCAAACCGCGTTGATCCAGATGGTCGATCAACCTGCCGAACTGGTCGTCGAGGTCAGCGACGAATTCATCATAGGTGGTGCGCAATTTGTTGAGGCGCTCCTGCGTCACCCCCGGCGCCAGGCGATGGCGCTTGATTTCGGGCGGGTTCCAGCCGTCATCGAACATACCGATAAATTCCCGCCGGGGGACGTAAGGCATGTGCGGGGGCATGAAATGAAAATAGGTGAAAAACGGCTGCGGAAGCTCGTCCAGCAGACCCATCACGCCGTCCATCACCCGGGGCAGGTCAAAGTACACGTCCGTATTTGCCAGGCGCGGCGGGCCGCTCGGGTAGCTTGCCTTCAGGCGGGCCGATTGGGCCCGGTAGCCCGCCTGGGTCGCCAGGTCGTTGACAATCGACAGGAACAGCGAGCCGTGCGCCTCTTCACGCTTGAAGAGGAACTGGTCCATGCTCTTCATGCCATAGATTGCATCGCGCTGAAACAAGTTGTCGTAAAAGGTCCTGCCGGCGAGCGCAAAACGGTCAACGGCTTCGTGCCGGTCCAGGTGTCTTTGGAACTGGTAAAGCAGCATATCCGCAAAAGTGTTTTGGGCAAAGGCAGCCTGGTAGCGCGTCCCGTCCAGCATGGCGAACAGGTTGTGCGGCGCCACTTGCGGGCTGATCAGGCTGCTCAAGTTGTACGCTCGGTGCGTCCAGGGGTACGTGCTGGTGAAAAGCGAAGCCGTGCTGGGCGTTGTGAAATTGCCCGCTGAATGATGGTTGTGAAAAACCACCGCCCGCTCGGCGAAACGCTCCAGGTTGGGGCTGGTGCGGCGGCGATAGCCGTACAGGGATAAGTTGAACGCGGAAAGCGCGTCGAAAAGCACGATGATCACGTTTGGCTTTGCGCTTGCCCCCGCCTTTAGCGCAGACGAAACACCTGGAAGCCGTCCCAATGCGCCCGTGAAGGCGAGCGAGGCGGATAATTTCAGAAAGTCGCGGCGAGTGAACGATGTGGGCATTTTTCCACCAGCAGGACTATTGTCCAAGCAGGTTGCGGCTAATCACCACAAACATGCCCATCGCTCCCAGGGGCACGTACAGGTACGCAAACACGGTCATGCGCTCGGCAAGCGCGTTGACAATCCGCAGCGTCAGGGGAAAGCGCTTGAAAACCCAGGCGAGGAGCAAGACGAACAACGCCAGCGCGATCAGACCGGCAAGCGGATAAACGGCGACCTGCCACAGTTCGAGCCGGTAGACCAGGTTGATCTGGCGCTGGATGAGGACCGCGCCGATACCGAGAAGCGCCGCCAGGCTGCTGCCCAGCGCGGCATAGTTGTCCTTGAAGACCCGCGCCGGAAACAACAGCGAAAAACAGAAGACAAACCCCAGCATGACCAGGCTCTCGAGGAGGGCAAACCCGAGCACATAGGCGGCTATCGCCAGCACTTTCCAGACGCTCAGGTATTCGAGCCAGCTCGGGATGTACCAGAACATGCGGTAGAGCGCCCAACTGAACCCAAAGAATATCAAAACTGCAAAAACCGGCAGGATCTGCTGCCGAGAGGGGATTCTTGAATAAAAAGACTTCAAACCAGGTAAACTGCTTTCGATTAATCTGTCCGGCAAACTCAGAAGCCTATTCTACCACGCTGAACCTCGGGGCACGCTCCTGTCCCGTGATATTTCCGCTTCGTCCTACCGGGCCGGCGATGGTCCATCCCCCTGAATAACCTGCTGGTAGAGCGCGAGCAGCCGCGCCTCCATCTCCTTCCAACTGTAGCTATGTTCATAGGCGCGCCGCGCTGACTTTCCCAGGGCCGTTCGAAGTTCGCGGTCCTGTTCGAGGCGGAGCAGGACCGCTTCGAGTTCATCCGCCGCGCCGTAATTTAACACCAGCCCGCATTGGGCGTCTTCGACGATCTGATCCATGTTGGTGCCGCGCGCCACGATCACCGGTTTTCCGAGCATCATGGCTTCAAAGACCTTGTTCGGGCTGGCGTAACGGTGATTGAGGATGGCGGGGTCGTACAACGCCACGAGCACGTTCGCCCCGGCGCTGAGCTCGATCGCCTTCGAGTAAGGCACGCGCCCATGCCAGCGGATGTTGGGGGCTCCGGCCGCCATTTCAAGGATCGCCTCTTCATCGCCGCCAAAACCTGCCAGGTCGAGCTGCCAATCGGGGTGACGCCCCACAACTTCGATCAGGTCTGCCAACCCGCGTTCGAACTGTAACAGGCCGATGTACGCCAGGCGGATCGTGCGCGTCTCAGGGCTGTTGGGCGTTACAGCGGCGCTGAACAGATCTTGCGGTGAGTTATAAATCACGGCCACCAGCCGCGGCCGGGCGCCTTTGATCTGTTCCAGGCGGCTCCGATCCACCAGGATCACGCCGTCCGCCTGGCCGATCGCCCACAGGTCGACCTTGCGAATGAGCGCTTTAATCAAGCCAGGCGTGTTGCGCAAATGATCCGCGTAGAAGTCGAAAATGTCGTAGATGAGCTTCTTCTTTTTTAGCCGGGCGCAGATCAGCGCGGGCAGGATGGTATCGAAATCGCAGGCGTGCAGCACCGTAAACTCATCCGAATGCTTAAACAGCCACCCGAGCAGCCCAACCTGCCAGCGCAGAAGCGGAAAGAAGTTCAGGATGCCGCGCGCATAACCGGCTTTGACCGGCAGGCGGTGGATGACCCCCCAGGCCGTCTCCTCATACGCCGGAAGCGCCCCGCTGCGGTCCCATCCCAGCAGGCGCACGTCATAACCCGCGTTGAGCAGGCTTTGAGCCTCTTTTTCAACCCGCGGGTCTGGCGCAATCGGGTTCGAACGGCAGATCAATACCTTGACCGGGGCGTTCATTTCGAAGTAAACCGGCAGGGGATCGGGATCAACATGGGTGTCTTCTGGGCGTAGGTGTGGTACGCCTCTCCGAAAATCCGCCGCAGCTTGCGCTCTTCGTAATGAGCCCCGATGACCAGGTAAGCGCTAAACCCGATGAAAAGCGCGAGCAAGTTCACGCTCATCACGGGCGAGAGCCAGATGAAAACCAATCCGGCGGTGTAGAGCGGGTGGCGCACCCAGGCGTACAACCCGTCCGTCACGAGCCTGGCGCTTGTTTCGGGGCCGGGGCTGAATAACTGGCGCAGGCCGGCGAATTCCATCGCGCCGGTCTGGAGAACGCCGAGGAGCAGGACAATAATGGCTGCCCCCTGTCCGGCAAGGGTGATAAGCACCCAGGGAAAGGGAACCCGGTACAGCAAACGATCTGGCAACACGCCGGTCAGCGCCAGGAGGGGCAGCAGAGTCACGACCGAAAAAATGTTGAAAACCAGGCGGTAATAGCGGTCAAAGAAGGCGGAACCCAGCCGGCGGCGCATATGCTCTTTGAAAGCCAGGGAAGCCATCCAGGAATGGACCCAACCGTAGGCCAGACAGGCAGCCCAGATTACAACCACGGAGAGCATAGCCGGTCAAACCTCTTTCGGGCGCCAGAGGTTGGCCAGCCTGGCGCGCATGCCAAACGAGATCTGGCTCCAATGCTCAACCGGCAGCTCCAAATGAGCCAGCGCGGCGGTGGGCATCAAATAATGCTCACCGGTCAGACCGCTGAGCAGCTCCTCGAGGGCGGGATTATGTCCGATGATCAACACCTGGTCGATCGCATCGTCCAGGCGGGAGAGGGCTTGTAGATATGCGCCCGGCTCGAAGGCGTAAAGGGACTCTCGATATTCGACTTCTCCATCAAAACCGGCCGCTTCGAGGGCCAGCCGGGCCGTGTCGCGGGCGCGCACGGCGTCCGAGCTGAGCACCAGGTCGGGTTGAAAACCCTCTTGGCGCAAAATTTCGCCCATGTGCGGCGCATCACGCCGGCCGCGTTTGTTCAATGGGCGGTCGTGATCCGGCAAGGATTCGTCTTTCCAGCTTGATTTCGCATGGCGCAAAATGAGGAGTGTCTTCATGTGTTCGTTCCCGTCCGAAACGTGAATTGTATCGATTGCGGGCCTGTGGCTACATGATATTCTAATCCATATAAACCTTCGGCGCCACGGCCCAACAAGCGCACAGGGCGTTCGCATTTTACACTGAAAAACCTT
This sequence comes from Anaerolineales bacterium, assembly GCA_020853835.1. Taxonomy (GTDB): domain Bacteria; phylum Chloroflexota; class Anaerolineae; order Anaerolineales; family UBA4823; genus UTCFX2. The sequence continues at coordinate 1,386 of JADYYC010000165.1, read as the reverse complement.
TTCGGAGCAGCCTACATCTGGGCCTTGAAATGCAACCGCGGGCCTGGCTCTACCACCTGCCGCCCGCATGTCGTTTTGGATGGTTCTGATTGTGTATTGCAGATCAGCCGCGGCTGAACGCGGCTACGTTCCCACCACCAGCCCGCCATCTACCGATAGCACCGTGCCCGTGATAAAGGACGCTTCTTCTCCGGCGAGGAAAAGAAAGGCATTGGCGATGTCCTCGGGCGCTCCAAAGCGGCGCAGCGGCGTCCGGGAAAGCATGCCCTCCAGGACTTTTTCGGGCAGGTTTTTGATCATCTCGGTTTGGATGAACCCCGGCGCGACCGCGTTCACGGTGATGTTGTGGCGACCCAGTTCCCTGGCCCACACGCGCGTCATCCCAATCACGCCGGCTTTGGCAGCCACGTAGTTTGTCTGACCGAAGTTTCCGTACAGCCCCACGACAGAAGAGGTGCTGATGATGCGGCCATAGCGCTGCTGGATCATGACCGGGGCTACGGCTCTTGTGCAGATGAAGACGCCGCGCAAATTGACCCGGATAACATCATCGAAATCATCCACGCTCATCTGGGACTTCAAAACGCCCTCTTTATAGGCGGCCAGTTGGGCGTCCCTCAGGATGCCGGCGTTGTTGATCAAGATGTCGATCTTGCCCCATTCGCTGAGGATGTCCTTGACGGCGCTCTCGACTGCTGCTGGGTCGGTGACATCCACTTTTTGGAAGAGCACCCCGCTTTCCGGCTGTTTTGACCCTGGTTTGTCATCTCCGCCAGCAAAATCGACCACATCCCAAACCGCCACCTTTGCTCCTTCCTGCTGGAAGCGCTCCACGGTGGCGCGGCCAATTCCATTCGACCCGCCTGTGACGACGGCCACTCGATTGTTCAGACGCATTGGCAATCCCTTCCTTTCTCTGAGGTGGGAGCCCGCCCCAATCCTTTGGGACGGTTCTTATAGATCCGATTGGAGCGAAAACCCCATCGCCTGTTCGGAAAAAATACGCCTGTCCATCAGGCGCGGCGGTTGGGGCATGATGGGAGAGAATTCCATCAGGTCCAGTATATCGCGGCGCAGGTCGATTCCGGGGGCGATTTCTTCCAGGATCAGTCCATCTGACCCGAGTCTGAAGACCGCGCGCTCGGTGATGATCAACACCTTCCTCTGGTTTTCCATTGCAAATTCGCCGGAGAAGCTGATCTGATCGATTTGATTGAGAAACCGCTTGTGGGCGCCTTCTTTGAGGATCTTGATGCCGTCGCCGGTGAGTTCAACCTCCAGGCCGCCGGTCGTGAACGATCCCAGAAAGACCACTTTCTTGGCGTTCTGGCTGATGTTCACGAACCCGCCAACGCCCGCCAGGCGAGGCCCGAATTTGCTCACATT
>JADYYC010000164.1 GCA_020853835.1 Anaerolineales bacterium | reverse complement strand
TGGATGAGCTTGGCAGCCTGGCATTGGGTTCCCTGCTTGCTGCTATGACCATGGCTGGCACGCTTTACATGTCCTTCCGCATGGTCTCGCGCTTGCTGTTCGCCTCTTTCGTGCTTTGCGGATTGCTCATCATGATCGGCTGGCGGGCGCTCTTCCAACTTACCCGCCTGCTCAGACCAGACGGTTCTCGCCAGCGGCGCGGGGTGCTTATCCTGGGACATGGCGAAGTCGGACGCCAGTTTGAACAGCAGATCCTGGCAAACCCGCACCTCAACTTGAACGTGATCGGCTTCCTGGACGAACAGATTACCACAGATCAGCCCCGCCTGCTCGGCTCTTTTGCGGATCTGCGCCAGGTTATCGAGCAGTACGCGCCGCAGGATGTCGTGATCGCGCTGCCCCAGAGCGCCTACCATAGAACCAACGAATTAATTGCCGAGCTGCATCAACTGCCGGTGAAAGTGTGGCTTATCCCCGATTACTTCCGCCTGGCACTGCATCGAGCGGCGGTGGAAGAATTTGCCGGCATTCCGATGCTCGACCTGCGCGCCCCGGCGATCTCCGACACGCAGCGCCTGTTCAAGCGCCTGTTCGACCTGGTGGTCGCCATTTGCTCTCTGCCGTTTGCGCTTGCGGCGATGGGGCTGATCGCATTAGCCATCCGGTTAGAAGCCGCGGGACCGGTCTTTTTCATCCAGAACCGGGTGGGTGAGAACGGCCGGCTGTTCAAGATGTACAAATTTCGCACCATGCAGGTCGGCGCCGAAGAACTCCACGGGGCTGTCGAATGCCAGGACGGGCAGGGCCGCCTCATTCACAAGCGGGCAGCCGACCCGCGCGTAACCCGCGTCGGCAAGGTCTTGCGCCGCACCAGCCTGGATGAGCTGCCCCAGCTCTTCAATGTTATCAAAGGCGAGATGAGCCTGGTGGGGCCACGCCCCGAACTGCCCCAACTGGTGGATTGCTACGAAACCTGGCAGCGCCAGCGCTTCAGCATTCCCCAGGGGATAACCGGCTGGTGGCAGATCAATGGCAGGAGCGACCGCCCCATGCACCTCCACACCGAGGACGACCTTTATTACATCCAGCATTACTCCATCCTGTTGGATATTTGGATCCTGATAAGAACTATCGTGGTCGTGCTGCAAGGCAAAGGCGCATTTTAAGCGCCGGTTTTATGAAATTCCAGACCAAATCCTGGACAAATTCATGCGCATCTAGTAGAATAACAAGCCGTGTAATTGTAAGGCGTAGTTGATTCGGAGGAATTAAGTTGGCAAACATCAAATCGCAAATCAAGCGCAACAGACAGAACGAAAAGCGGTGGCTTAGAAATCGTTATTATATTGGTCGGGCTCGTTCATTCGTGAAGAAAGCTCACCTGACCATCCAGGAGGGAAACAGCGACGACGCCGTCCTGGCAACGCGCAAAGCAATCAGCGCCCTGGATAAAGCTGCGGAGAAAGGCATTATCCATAAAAATAACGCCGCCCGCCGCAAGAGCCGCCTGATGAAACAACTGAACCACTTAATGCAAGAACCAGCCTGAAACGCCTTGACCGTGTCTCTTTAACGGGAGCATCGATTTGCTCCCGTTTTTCATTCCTCGCCGGTGAACATCGAGTATAATTTCTGCGCTTAAGAAATCATCCTCCAAATTCCTTCAGGAACGTGTATGTTCAACAGAGAACGCGACCGTCTGGAAGCCATCATCCGGAATTATTATGCTGAGAAAGGCCTGCCCGAGCCTGACGCCATCCAATGGAACGCGATCCCATTTGCAGGTGAATGGGGCATCTCAACCTCCTTTTTTCAGTTGGCCGCGCTGGAGGCGCGCCGCGGCGCCAATGCCCCCGGCGTCCCGATCCCCGAGCGCGCTCAGCAAATCGCGCTCGAGATAGCCGGTCGCATCGGCGTCCCGGTGGGGTTTTCCCACGTGGAAGCCATCAAAGGCTATCTCAATTTGTATTATCTGACCTCGGAATTTACCAGCCGGGTGATATCCACGGTGCTTTCCGAAGGCCAGGATTTCGGGCGCGGAATGACAAAACCGGAGCGCGTGATGGTCGAGTATGCCCAGCCCAACACGCATCACTCCTTTCACATGGGCCATTTCCGAAACGCGATCCTGGGCGAAGCGCTCTCCAGGCTGGTTGAGTTCGCCGGCTTTCCCACGATTCGAGCCTCCTACCCTGGCGACATCGGTCTGGGGGTGATCACGATCATCTGGATGTACCAGAAATTCTACCTCGGACAGGAACCGCAGGGCGTACACGAGCGCGGCCAATGGCTGCTCAAGCTTTACGTGGAAGCTTCACGCTTGTTCGAGCCCAAGGAGAACGAAAGCCCTCAAGAAAAGGCTTTGCGTGAAACCTATGACGCTGAAAGGCGCGAGCTGTACCGCAAATGGGATGCGGGCGATCCGGAAGTGCGCGCGCTGTGGAAAATGACGCGGGAGTGGAGCCTTGAGGAGCTCAGAGTCATTCTGAATATGTTGGACATCCATATGGATGTCTGGTTCTTCGAAAGCGAAGTTGACCAGCCCGCCAAAGCCATTGTAGAAGAGCTGATCCAATTAGGCGTCGCTGATGATGAGCGTCCCGAAGGGCCCGTGATCGTCCGGATCGACGAAAAACTCGGGCTGAAGAAAGAGAAATACCGCACAAACGTCATCCTGCGCAGCGACGGCACCACGCTATATCTCACTAAAGACCTGGCGCTGGCCAAAGAGAAATTTGAAAAATACGGGGTCGACCGGTCAATATACGTGATCGATGTGCGCCAGAGCCTGTACATGCAGCAGACTTTCAAAATCCTCGAGCTCTGGGGGTTCAAACAGGCCGAGAAATGTTATCACCTGGGTTATGGATTTGTGAGCCTCCCAGAAGGCGCCATGTCCGCCCGGCGAGGGCGCCTGGCGTTGTTCAAAGACGTGTACGACGAGGCGCTGCGCCGGGTGCAGCTCGAGATAGAACAAAAAAACCCCGACCTGGCAGCCGAACAACGGGAACTGGTCGCCAGCCAGGTCGGTCTGGGCGCCCTGGTTTACGCCATGCTTTCGGTGGACAACAACAAGGACATCGTCTTCGACATCGAATCGGCCCTCAACTTCGACGGACGAACCGGCCCCTATATCCAAAATGCACATGTGCGCGCCAGCAGCATTATCCGCAAAGCAGGAGGCTTGCCCGAGGTCGCCCCCTATGAGGGCGAGCTCACCAACCATGAGATCCAGCTCGTCGAGCTGATCTCGCGTTTTCCCGCCACCGTCCAGCAAGCCGCCAATGAATACCGTCCTTTGATCCTGGCGAGCTATGCTTACGATCTGGCAGACGCATTCCACAGTTTCTACCATGCCGTGCCGGTGCTCCAGGCAGAGACCGAGCAAACCCGCGCCTCGCGCTTGCTCCTGGTTGCAGCCGCCCGCCAGACCCTGGCGAACGCGCTGCGGCTGCTGGACATCGCTGCACCCGATGTCATGTAAGGATAAACAACGATAATAGATATAAATGATCACAAGGAGAGGATAGATCATATGACCCGCATTCGCACCATCATCATGGGCGCCGCTGGGCGCGATTTTCACAACTTCAACGTCTATTACCGCAACAACCCCGACTACGAAGTGGTTGCTTTTACCGCGACCCAGATCCCGGATATCGCCGGCAGGACTTATCCGGCAGAACTGGCTGGCCCGCACTATCCCCAGGGCATCCCGATCTTTGTCGAGAGCGACCTGGTGAAGCTGATCAAACAACATCAGGC
>JADYYC010000163.1 GCA_020853835.1 Anaerolineales bacterium | reverse complement strand
GCGGGATCCTGGGGGTTCTCCTGGGGATGATCCTGGCAAAACCGCTGACGGGGAATTTCTTTTCGAACGTCGTCATGCGCGCCATGGATATCATCCTGGCTTTCCCCAGCTACCTGCTGGCGATTGCGATTGTGGCGTTTTTAGGCCCTGGGTTAGAGAAAGGCATGATCGCGATCGGCGTGGTGGGCATCCCGATCTACGCCCGGCTGGCGCGCTCGGCGGTGCTCTCGGTGGCTCAGAAAGAGTACATCCTGGCGGCCTATTCGGTCGGGGAAGGTCACGGGCGCATCATATTCCGCCACATCTTCCCGAACATCCTCTCGCCGATCATCATCCAGACCACGATGGGGCTGGCGGGAGCGATCCTTTCGGCGGCGGCGCTGGGGTTCCTGGGCCTGGGCGCCATTCCGCCCGAACCGGAATGGGGGGCGATGCTGGGCGACAGCTACAAGTACCTCTCCAGCGGCGCCTGGTGGGCGGTGCTCTTCCCCGGGCTGGCGATCATGTTCAGCGTATTGGGCTTCAACCTGCTGGGCGACGGATTGCGGGACGCCCTCGACCCCAAGCTGCGCGTCTGACCCAGGGTGCTTGGCCTGATGTTCAAAAAACCATAAGAAAGCGAAAAAGTGTGAGCGTGCAATGACGCCTTTGATGGAGATAAAAGACCTTAAAGTGCGCTTCCATACCGACGAAGGTATGGTCAATGCGGTGAACGGCATTTCGTATGCGATGGAGCCGGGGGAGATCCTGGGCGTCGTCGGTGAAAGCGGCTGCGGGAAAAGCGTGCATGCGCTGTCGATCATGAGGCTGATCCCGATCCCGCCGGGCCAGATCGCCAGCGGACAGGTCATGTTCAACAACCGCGACCTGATCAAGTTGAGCGAATCGGAAATGCGCCACGTGCGCGGGCGCGATATCGCCATGGTCTTCCAGGACCCGATGACCTCGCTCAACCCGGTCTACACAGTGGGCTTTCAGATCATGGAAGCCTTGAAGCTGCACAAAGGACTGGACGAGAAAGAGGCGCGCGAACGGGCCGCCGAGCTGTTGTCGCTGGTGGGAATACCCGGAGCGAGCCAGCGCCTGGATGATTACCCGCACCAATTTTCGGGCGGGATGCGCCAGCGCGCCATGATCGCTATGGCGCTCTCTTGCGAGCCGCAGCTTCTGATCGCCGATGAGCCCACCACCGCGCTGGACGTGACCATCCAGGCTCAGATCGTTGACCTGGTGATCCGCTTGCAGCAAGAGCTGGGCATGGCGGTGATGTGGATCACGCACGACCTGGGGGTCGTGGCGGAGATGGCGTATAAAATCAATGTGATGTATGCCGGGTATATTATCGAACGCGGTCACGTGCGGGACATCTACAAGAAGACCCGCCATCCCTATACGATCGGGCTTTTGGGGTCGCTGCCGCGCATCGACGAGCCGCCGGGGACGAAGCTGATGTCCATCCCGGGGCTTCCGCCCGACCTGCTGGCGCTGCCGCCCGGCTGCCCGTTTGCGGCGCGCTGTCTTTATCGGGTTGAACGCTGTTTGCAGGAGATGCCGCCGCTGGAAGAAACGGACGGCGTCGAACACACGGTGGCGTGCTGGCGCTGGGAGTACATCGCGGGGAGAGGATCATGAGGAGCGACAAATCCACTGTCCTGGTGCGGGTTGAGAACCTTAAAAAGTATTTTCCCATCTACCAGGGCGCCATCTTACAGCGGCATACCGGCGATATCAAAGCGGTCGACGACGTGAGCTTCGACATCTACAAGGGCGAGACGCTCGGCCTGGTGGGGGAGACGGGCAGCGGCAAGACCACCGTCGGGCGCACGATGCTCAGGCTGTACGAACCCACCTCCGGCAAGATTTTCTTTGAAAAGTCCGATCTCACCGAGATGCACGGCGGAGAGCTGCGGAAGATGCGGGCCAAGATGCAGATGATCTTCCAGGACCCTTACGCCTCGCTCAACCCGCGCATGACGGTCGGCTCGATCCTTTCCGCCCCGCTGGAAGTGCACGGCTATTGGAAGGGACGGGAAAAGAAGGAACGCGTCGATAATTTGTTGGAAATGGTGGGCCTCAACCCCGATTTCGTCAACCGCTACCCGCACGAATTTTCGGGGGGCCAGCGGCAGCGCATCTGTATCGCGCGCGCCCTGGCGCTCAACCCCGACCTGGTGGTGTGCGACGAACCGATCTCCTCGCTCGATGTGTCGATCCAGGCGCAGGTGGTCAACCTGCTCGAAGAGCTGCAACACAAGCTCGGTTTGACCTACCTGTTTATCGCGCATGATCTGAGCATGGTGCGGCACATCTCCGACCGCATGGCGGTGATGTACCTGGGCAAGATCGTCGAGCTGGCCGACCGGGACGAGATCTACCTGCGCTCGCTCCACCCGTACACGCAGGCGCTCATGTCTGCCGTTCCCATGCCCGACCCCGATGTGGCGAAGGCTCGCAAGCGCATCATCCTCGAAGGCGATATTCCCAGCCCGGCCAACCCGCCAAAGGGCTGCAATTTCAACACGCGCTGCCCCGTGGCGCGGGCGATCTGCTTCGAACAAGACCCCCAATATCGGGAACTCAAACCCAACCACTGGGTAGCCTGCCACTTTGCCGAGGAATTTCTTCCGCCGAGCTAACGGCCTGCGCAACCGAGTGTGCACAAAGGTTTGGAATTTCATACGGTACAATACGACCTGCCATGAAGCGATCTGTTAAGTTCAGCGCGCTGATCTTACTGTTGGGCGCCGTTTGGGCGGTCTCGGCCTGCCGGCTGGGCAGCCTGACCGGCAGCCTGGAAAAGCTGGCAGGCGGGGAGCCCGGTCAGACAGGCGCCACCCAGCCAGCCGGGGCCGCGACGCTGCCCGTGGAAGTGACGCCGGATCTGGTCGAAGCGCCTCCGGTCACGCCACAGCCCACCCCGGTCTTCCAGCCTGTTAGCAAGAGCGCCCCCGACTGCGCCTATGGAGGCGAGATCGCCTCGATCGAGGCGGTGGACCGGCTTACGGTGCGTTTCCGGCTCTGCCGTCCCGAGGTGGCTTTCCTGTCCAAGATCGCATACCCGGCGTTTGGAATCCTGCCGGCGGAGTTTCTTGAAGAGACCGGCGGCGGGGGGAAGGGCAGCCGCTTGTTGGAAGCGCCGGTGGGGACGGGTCCGTATCGGGTCGAACGCTGGGAGGCCGGCGAGCAGTTGCGGTTTTCCGCCTTTGAAGATTACTGGGCTGGCAGGGCCAGGACGGCCGAGCTGGTCTTTCGCTGGGACCTGGACGACTCGCAGCGCCTGCTCGAACTCCAAACCGGCACCGTGCAGGCGATTGACAACCCCAATGCGCAGGATCTCAAGGTTATCCGGGAGGACCCCGAGCTTGTGTTGATCGAACGCTCGCCCCTGAGCGTGGCTTACCTGGGGATGAACAACACTTACCCGCCGTTCGACAACCAGATTGTGCGCCAGGCGATCAGCCTGGCGCTGGACCGCGCCGCGCTGGCAGCGGATTCTTTCCCTCCCGGCTTTACGTTGGCGGAATACTTCACACCCTGCGCCATACCGCTCGGCTGCCTGGGTGAGAAATGGCCCGCCTACGACCCGGCCCTGGCCCGCCAACTCCTGGATCAGGCGGGTTATCCTTCCGGGTTTC
>JADYYC010000162.1 GCA_020853835.1 Anaerolineales bacterium | reverse complement strand
TTCTCTGTCGGCGTTCAAATCACGGGGGAAGAGATTATAATGACCCTGTCACTTCAAACCTGTAAGAAAATCAATCAAAATGACAGACGAAACAGAAAACCTCCCCGACCTCTCTCCCCTCTCCGACGAGCAAATCGAGGGCCTGGCCGAAAACCAGAAACAGATTTTCCTCCAGCTCGACGAGACAGACCGCCGGTTCTTCGCCGACAACTTCACCGCTCAATCGCTCGGCAAAGCGCTCGATCGCCGGTGGGAAACGCTCCAATCGAGAGCCCGGCTTGCGGAGTTCGACAACCGGCTCAAGGAAAGCCTGCTCTCGGACAGTCCGCGGCAAAGCGCTCAGTCATCGCTTTCGGGCGGCGACCTGGCGGTCGGCGCGGCCGGCCTGGCAGGAGCGGTGGGCATCGGGGCGCTGGCGAGCCAGATCGCCCCCTCTGGGAAAGCCTCCTGGCGCGGCGTGCAGCCCGGCGATCTGGTCGAGCCTCTGGCGGCGGCCTTCGCCCGTCAGGAAAAGACCGACATGCAGTTCGAAACCCCGACCGAAGAGGGCGTGCTGCACGGCGCGGTTTACATCCGCACTGCGCATGGTCTGATACCGGGCCTCACCCTCACGCTCACCCCGATCGGTGAATCCACGGAAATATATATCAGCAAGGTCTCAAGCGAATCGGTCATGGAAGCGATCAAGCACGGCAGCCAGAAGCTGCTGGATTTGATCAAGGATGGGTTGATTTTGAGCACCAGGCGCGGCGGGGTTGGCAATCTGTTCGACCTGGCGGGCAGCATGGTCAACAGCGGCGTGGACATCGCCAGGATCGTCAAGGACCTCGACCTGGAAGACAAGGCCTGGGAGGTTGTCCAGCGCGCCGCGGAGCCGCTGCAGAAAATCTACGACGAGCGCAGAGCGCTCGAAAACGCGGCCCGCGCCCGGCTTGAAAAAGCCTGGGACGACTATTACCACTGTCCCAGGTGCAGCGTCTCGTTTGGCGCGGAAGACACCGAGTGCCGGGTGTGCGGAACCGCCAGGCCCGAAAAGCCCGCTCTGCCAGACCCGCGCCTGCCCCAGGAATAAACCTCAGCGCAATGCGGCAAAGCTAACCGGCAGGATCCCTCCCGGAAGCGCGCCCGCGTCTGAAAGCTCGTCCAGGGAGAATGCGTGAAGCGTTCCCGCTTGATCCAGCACGATCCCCCATTCTCCGGCTGCGGCCGGGGCGGCGCCGGCAACCCGGGCGCCCTGGTCGCGGCGGGCCGCCGAGAAAACCGCCTCGCCTTTTGAGCGCGCCGCGTCAGAAGGTTCCAGTCGCTCCGGCGAGAGATGCAGGACTTTTCCTGAACCGGTCATCACCAGGACCGCATCTCCGGATTTAATGATAAAACACGAAACAATATGGTCGGTCGGCGAGACCCGCATCACCAGCTCGAGCGCGGTGGAGACGTTCGCCACTTCAACGACCAACAGAAAGCCTTCGTACGAAACGCATGCCAGCCGGTCATCGTCATTGCAAATGAGCGTTTCGAGGAGCTGGTCGGGCGGTTTCTTGACACCCGCCCCGATGTAGCGGCTTTGCAGTATCGAACCCGCCATGCGCTGGTGGATTTTCTTCATGAAGCCTTTCCGGCTGACCTGGACGAGGTAGTCCTTCAAAGCCAGCCCACCGATGGGTACGAGACAGACGAGCTGTCCCAAACCCGCCGGCTCGATGGGGCGCTTGAGGCCGGGCCAGTAGACCTCCAGCGGCGAACCGCCTTCTTCTGTCATTTGCGTTTGCACTGCAGATACCTGGTCAACCGGAAGCGTGGCTACGCGGCCGGATGAAAAAACGAACAGCAGCTCTTCGGTCGTGGTCGTGAGAAGCAGGCGGGGCTGGTCATATTCGCTCCACGGGGCGCCGATAAACCTGACCAGAGAACCCCCATGTTTCATCGACCCCGGGGCAAGCGCCAGGCGCGCCACCCGGGCGTCCTGGCTGAAGACCAAGGCGCTCCGCTCTTGGGACCTACGGACAGACTCATCATCCACCTCCGAAAGGCCTGCCTGGACCTCGCCCGCTCCTTCGCCATATTTACGCTTCAGGATCGCAAGCTGATATTCGAGATGAGCAATGCGCGCCTCGTATTCTTCGATTTTTTTCTCTAATCCATCCATCGATGATTTCCTGGCTGATCGAGCTGATTCCCTCCGAAAACCGGGTGTATGAGGTGTATCCAGCACCATTATAGCCCCATCTTTATCAGTCGCCCGTCTCGCGAGGATGGTAGAATGTCATCAATGAGCATAGAACATGAAAGGGGTAGAAACACGGATATGAAAGCGACCGAAGAGCTGCAGGCCGAGTTCCTCAAATTCCAACAAAACGAGATCTCCGAATATCACATTTACAGCCGGCTGGCTGGTTTTGCCAAATCCGAGGGCAACCATTCGGTGCTCCAAAAGATCGCCGCCGATGAGATGAGCCACTACAACGCATGGAAAAAATACACGCACCAGGATGTGGAGCCCGACCGGTGGAAGGTCTTGATGTATGTCTGGATCTGCCGCATTTTTGGATTGACCTTTGGCATCCAGTTGATGGAGCGCGGCGAAGAGGCTGCCCAGATACGTTATGAACGTCTGCGGCCCCAGGTTGGCGAGATCGCTCGCATGATCGAAGACGAGCACTCACATGAAAACGCCTTGATCCAACTGATCAACGAGGAGCGCCTGGATTACGTCAGTTCGATCGTGCTGGGGTTGAACGACGCCCTGGTCGAGCTGACAGGCGCGCTGGCTGGCTTCACGCTGGCCCTCCAGAGCACCCGGCTGATCGCCTTGAGCGGGGCGATAACCGGGGTCGCGGCAGCCCTCTCGATGGCCGCTTCTGAATATCTCTCGACGCGCTCGGAAGAAACCACCAGAGATCCCTTCAAAGCGGCTACTTACACGGGTATTGCTTACATGGTAACGGTAGTTGTGCTGATCATTCCCTATTTGCTGATACCAAATTTCTATCTGGCGCTTGCCGTTACGCTTATCCTCGCGGTCATTATCATCGCGTTCTTCAACTTCTACATGTCAGTGGTAAAAAACGAACCATTTAAAAAGCATTTTCTTGAGATGGCTGGCGTGAGCCTGGGGGTCGCGGCGTTCAGTTTCTTCATCGGCTACCTGTTCAGGCTGCTTATCGGCGTAGACCTGTAAATCAAGTGAATTAATTCACAATTAATTGTAACAAATGTTACCGTCCCTTCCTGTGTGGTATCGATTAGAATGATTTACAGGACCAAAATTCGACGAAAAAAATGATTAACGATCATTCGTAGAGGAATACTAATGACTGACCATACAAAACTTCCTGTTTTTGACCCTGTACATGATGTTTTGTCGTATGCCCAAAACCCGCTTTCCACAATTTTCGCCCCCAAGAACGTGGCGCTCATCGGCGCGACCGAGACGGTTGGCAGCGTCGGGCGGACGCTAATGTGGAACCTGATCAGCAACCCTTTTGGGGGCGCGGTCTTTCCCATCAACCCCAAACGCGCCAGCGTTCTGGGCGTCAAGGCATATCCAAGTATCGCGGCGCTCCCCGAACGGGTGGACCTGGCCGTCATCGTAACCCCCGCGGCGACCATTCCGGGGTTAGTTGGCGAGTGTGCGGATGCCAACATCAAGAGCGCCATCATCATCTCGGCCGGCTTCAAAGAAACTGGCCCTGCCGGGGCTGAATTGGAGCGCCAGATCATGGAGCATGCCCGGCGCGGCGGTATGCGCATCATCGGGCCAAACTGCCTGGGCGTCATGAGCCCCATCAGCGGTTTGAACGCTACGTTTGCGACAGCCATGGCCAAACCAGGAAAAGTCGGTTTTATCAGCCAGAGCGGCGCCCTATGCACCGCCGTGCTGGATTGGAGCCTCACCTCGAACGTGGGTTTCAGCCACTTTGTCTCGATTGGCTCGATGCTGGATGTCGGCTGGGGAGACTTGATTTACTACCTCGGCGACGACCCCAACACAGAGAGCATCGTCATCTATATGGAGACTATTGGCGATGCGCGCGCGTTTATCTCCGCCGCCCGCCAGGTCGCAAACACCAAGCCGATCATCGTGATCAAGCCCGGAAGGACCGAGGGCGCTGCCAAGGCCGCCGCTTCGCATACCGGCTCGCTCACTGGCAGCGATGAGGTGTTGGAGATCGCCTTCCGCCGGGCGGGTGTCCTGCGCGTGGACGAAATTGCCGAGCTGTTCTATATGGCGGACATCCTTGCGAAACAGCCCACCCCCAAAGGCAATCGCCTGACCATCCTCACCAACGCGGGCGGTCCGGGCGTGCTTGCCACCGACGCGTTGATCACCGAGGGCGGGCAGCTCGCGCCTCTCGCAAAAGAGACCATGCAGGCGTTCGACGAGCTCCTGCCAGCGGCCTGGAGCCACAATAACCCGGTCGACATCCTGGGAGACGCCAGTCCCGCGCGCTATGCGAAGGCGCTTGAAATTGCAGCAAAGGATGAAAACAGCGATGGGATGCTCGTCATCCTGACCCCCCAGGACATGACGGATCCAACGCAAACCGCGGAAGAACTGGTGAAATCCGCTCAGAAACTCGATAAACCCGTCCTGGCGAGCTGGATGGGCGGCGCTGGCGTGGAGGCAGGCCGAATGGTGATGACCCGGGCAAATATCCCGTCATTTCCCTACCCCGACACGGCAGCCCGGATGTTCGATTACATGGCGAATTACTCGGTCATCCTCAACCGGCTTTATGAAACACCCACTCTGTTGACGAATGGCTCGAACCAGACGCTGGACACAAAGCTAGCCAGCCAGATCA
>JADYYC010000161.1 GCA_020853835.1 Anaerolineales bacterium | reverse complement strand
TTGATCATTGTCACCCACGATCCAGATGTCGCGGCAAAGACCCTGCGCACAATTCATCTCAAGGACGGGTTGGTGGAGGGCGACGGATGATCATCCTTCAGTCCATCATAGAAGCGCTCGAAAGCCTGTCGTCTAATAAGATGCGCTCCGGCCTGACGATCATCGGGATCGTCATCGGTGTGGCGGCTGTCATCTCAATCGTTTCAATTGGACGCGGCGCTGAAAACACCATCACCGGCTCGATCCAGGGCATTGGAACAAACCTGCTGTTTGTCATGCGGGGCGGTTCGGAAGAGGTGCGTAATCCGCAGCCCCTGACATTAGGAGATGCCAGCGCAATCGCGGACGCGTTTCAGGCGCCGTCGGTCGAAGGCGTCGCGCCGATGTTAAGTGGTGACGTCGTAATCTCCTTCGGCGGCGAGAGCACCCACACAACCCTGGAAGGCGTAACCCCGAATTACAGCCAGGTTCGCAATGTCAAGTTAAGCGAAGGTGATTTCATCCAGGAGGAGCACATTCTAGGGCGCGCCTCGGTCGTCCTGCTGGGCACCGATGTCGCCGACCGCCTCTTCGGGCGAACAGAAGGACTGACCGGGGAAACGGTGCGAATTGAGGGGCAGCCCTTTCGAGTGCTCGGGGTGTTAGAATCGAAAGGCGGCTCCGGTTTTGGCAACCAGGACAATCGGGTTCTGGTCCCATTTTCGACCGCCCAGACCCGCCTGCTGCGCCGTAATTCGCGCGACCAGGTGGACCTGCTGGTCGTCCAGGCGTTGAACGCCGATTCAGTCACGCAGGCAAGCGATGAAATCGCCCAGATCCTGCGAGCCCGCCACCGCACAAAAATTGGCGCAGATGATTTCACGATCCTCACCCAACAGGACTTTCTCGACACTGCCCGCACGATAACCGGCGTCCTGACGATCTTTCTGGGCGGGATTGCAGCGATCTCGCTGTTGGTCGGCGGGATCGGGATCATGAACATCATGCTGGTATCGGTAACCGAACGCACGCGCGAAATTGGCTTGCGCAAAGCCCTCGGCGCCCGGCGGGTAGATATCCTGGTGCAGTTCCTGACCGAATCGTCTTTGTTGAGCATGTTCGGAGGTCTGATTGGCATCGGGCTTGGCGCGCTGATCGCCCAGATCGTCCAAAAAATTTCGGAGTCGCAGAACGCGGCCATCAACCCCTCGATCGGGCTGGATACGGTGCTGCTTGCGACACTTTTTTCGACCGCGGTGGGGTTGTTTTTCGGATTATATCCCGCTAACCGCGCGGCCAGCCTTGAGCCGGTTGAGGCGCTGCGATACGAATAAAATCTTTTTGCAAAAAAACAGGAGATGCCTTACAATTACCTTGCAGGCCGGCATTTCCATTTGATTTTTAAACCCGGATCACCTATACTAAACATGAGTCGCGGAGCTCCGTTGCGAAATCTACGTTTTATTCAAGTATAATTGCGACAACTGCCTGATCTATGGCATTCGAATCACCTGTTCCGGACCCTGGGGCACTGCGGAAAAGGGGGCGATTGAAGAATGAGACAATCCTGGTCGTAGATGACAACCGTCAGCTCGGCAGTTTTCTGACTGAACAATTGCTGCCATCGCTAGGATACCAAAGCAGGCAGGTTTTTAACGGCGCCACTGCGCTGGTGGAAATTCATAACACAAAACCGTCCCTGTTGCTGCTGGATCTGGAACTGCCAGATATTACCGGCCTCGACCTGTTGCGCCAGCTTCAGCAGACCGGGATCTCGGTACCGACCATACTCCTAACCGCCCACGGTTCTGAACAGATCGCGGCCGATGCCTTTCGCCTCGGCGTGCAAGACTACCTCATCAAGCCCGTTGATGAAGACCACCTGGCAGAGGCGATCAGCCGGGCGCTGGAAGAATCACGCCTGCGGGTTGAAAAAGCCCAACTGCTCTCAGAATTGAACGACCAGGTCAATCGGCTGCTCACCTTTTCAAAAATCGGCCAGAGCGTCACCTCAACCCTCGAGTTGGACGAAGTGCTGCGCCGCATCGTCGAAGCAGGCGTGTTGTTAACCCAGGCCGATGAAGGATTCCTGGCGTTGGTTGACCACGACAGCGGAAACTTGTACCTGCGCGCGTCGAAAAATCTGAACGGGCAAATCACCAGCTCGCTACAGGTTCCTGTCGCCGATTCGCTGCTGGGCGAGGTGCTGACCAGCGGCCAGCCGATGCGCAAGATCACCGACAGCTCCGAGCAGATGCTAAAGATTGGCACGGGTTTGCTCGTGAACAGCCTGCTCAACGTGCCCATTTTTGCCAAGGGCCGGCCCCTGGGGGTGCTGTCCGTGGATAACCGTCAAAAGCGCCAGCCGTTTTCACAACGAGATGAGATGCTGTTGGCATCCCTGGCTGACTACGCGGCGGTGGCGCTGGAGAACGCCAACCTTTACCAGCAAGCCCGTTTTGAGATCGCGGAGCGCGAACGGGTCGAGGCGGCCTTGCGGGAAAGCGAAGAACGCTATGCTCTGGCTGCGCGAGGCGCTAATGACGGAATTTGGGATTTCAACCTCAAGAAAAATTCCATCCACCTCTCAGATCGTTGGAAGGAAATGCTCGGTTACGCCAAAAGCGAAATTGGCGATAACCCGAACGAATGGCTCAACCGCGTCCACCCCGACGATGTGCAGTCTTTGAGGCAGTCTTTAAACGCGCTGGTGAACGGCAAGATCCCGCATCTCGAATTAGAATACCGCATTCGTCATAAGAACAGCGGCTATCGCTGGATGCTGGTTCGCGGCGTGGCAGTCCAAGATTTCGACGGCGGTATCGAGCGCATTGCCGGTTCACAAACCGATATCAGCGACCGCAAAGAGGTCGAAGCGCGGCTGCTGCATGACGCCTTTCATGACAAGCTCACCGGGCTGCCCAACCGGGCGATGATCCTCGACCACCTGCACAAAGCCATCCAGCGCGTTCATCAGCAGCCGGAATACACCTTTGCCGTGCTCTTCCTGGACCTGGACCAGTTCAAGGACGTGAATGACAGCCTGGGTCACCCAACCGGCGACCAGCTATTGATCTCGGTCGCGCAGACGTTGAAAAACGCTCTGCGCCGCTCCGACACGGTCGCCCGCCTGGGCGGGGATGAGTTTGTGATCCTGCTGGATGGCATCAGCAGCGGTGAAGATGCGATAGAAAAATGCAAGGAGATCCTCGCTATCCTCAAATCACCTGTGCAGCTTGGACGGCACAACATCTCTATCACGACCAGCATCGGCATCGTCTTGAGCTCGACCGGTTACAGCCGGCCTGAGGACGTTCTGCGAGACGCCGACATCGCCATGTATGCCGCCAAGAACCGCGGCAAAGCAACTTACCTGCTATTTAACCCCCAAATGCGGTTGGAAATCATGGAGCGCCTGGCTCTGGAAGCAGACATCCAGGGCGCGCTTGAAAAAGACCAACTCAAAGTCTACTATCAGCCGATCATTTCCCTCCAGGAGGGCACGCTGACAGGCTTTGAGGCGCTGGTACACTGGCTTCACCCGCAGCACGGTTTGCTCACCGCGGGACAATTCCTCCAACTCGCCCATGAAACCGGCGTAATCCTGCCTATCGACTGGTGGGTTCTGGAAGCGGCGTGCTCACAGGTGCAGGTCTGGCAGGCCAGATACGGCCTCCAACCGCCGCTAAAAGCTAGCGTCAACTTTGGGAGCAGCATCCTGATGCACGCCGATTTTAGAAAATCCACGATGGAAGTACTTGAAAAGACCGGTTTGCCGCCCCAAAACCTGCTGCTGGAAATCCCCGAAAGCATCGTCGCGTTGAACAATGAAACGGTGTCACACGTGATCGCAGAATTGCGCGAAGCAGAAATCGGGGTTCAGATCGACGATTTTGGAAAAGGCTATTCCAGCCTGCGCTATCTGAAAAACTTGCCCATCAATGCCTTGAAAATCGACAGCGTCTTTGTCCACCAGATACAGGAGGACGGACAAAACACCGAAATCCCACGCATGTTAATCAACCTTGCCCATGAAATTGGGGTTCAAACCATTGCGGAAGGGATCGAACAACCAGCCCAGTTGCGGCGACTGCGCGATCTGGGCTGCGACTTTGGCCAGGGGTTTCTGTTCAGCAACCCGCTCGAAACCAGTAGGGCTGAAGAAATGATCGAAGCGATGATCGGGAGAAATTACAAGGTTTTATCCTGGCTGCGGTATTGGAGCGACGCACCTTATTTACGCTGACACGGGTAGGCAGCTGAGAGGCGCGCGCTGTGTACACTCTTCCGCTCCTCTGATTCTTAATAAACCAGCCCCTTTCCAAATCCAGGCGGATAAAACTGCGGTAAAATCGACTGGCGCAATGGGCCGCACACCCTGGGCCCCTGGCGACTGTGATTGCGGAGCGGAGGAATTGACCTGGAAAATCCTGATCTGTGACGGGCTGGAGGAAAACGGACAACTCTTGTTGCGACCTTCTGCCAAGGTGGAAGATCGCAGCGGTCTTTCCGCTTCCGAGCTGTTCCAGATAATCCCTGATTATGACGCGCTAATCGTTCGCAGCCGCACCAAAATCACCGCGGACCTGCTGGAAAACGCCGGGCGGCTACGGGTGATCGGCCGGGCCGGCGTGGGGGTCGATAATATCGATCTCGCAGTCGCGCGAGCCTGCGGCGTGAAAGTCGTCAACGCGCCAGTTGCCACAACCAGGGCGGTGGTCGAGCTGACCCTGGGGCTGATCTTTTGCCTGGCGCGCTCCATCCCGCGCGCGGACAGGAGCATCAAAGAGGGGCAATGGCTTAAAAAAGAGCTGAGCGGGAGCGAAATTGATTCAAAGACCCTGGGGGTAATCGGAATGGGCCAGATCGGCACAGGGGTAGCTCAGCTCGCCCGCCTGACCGGTATGAATGTGATCGGCTATGACCCTTTTCTTCCCGACCAAGAGATCGCCCAGAGGGGCGCGCAGCCTGTAACACTGGACTGGTTGTATCGACAGGCGGATTTCGTCACCATTCACGCACCTTTGAACGAAACCACCCGTCACATGATCAATCGGGAGGCGATCTCTTTGATGAAGCCCGGCGCCCGTCTGATCTGCACGGCGCGCGGCGGTGTCGTCGACGAAGAGGCGCTGCTAGACGGCCTGGAATCGGGTCGCATCGCGGGCGCTGCGTTGGATGTGTTTGCACAGGAACCGCCGGGCCTGTCCGCCCTCGTCCGTCATCCGAACCTGATCGCCACGCCGCACATCGGCGCACAGACCGTCGAAGCTCAGCAGCGAGCCGCCGCAGATATTGCGGCAGAAGTCCTGGCAGCGCTGGAGGGACAACCTCTGCGCTGGCAGGTCACATAGAAGGTCATGAATTTCACATCGCAAATGAAAGCTCTGTTCTGCAAGACGCGCCACATGCTGCTATCATGCGCCTGGCGGGTCGGAACTATCTTTTTAGTCGTCGCCGCGCTCACCGCCTGCACGGGCTTGCTGCCCCCCAGCATCTCGACCCCTCTCCCCGCCGAATACCTCCCAACCGCCGCCGCGCTGACGATGGCCGCGCTCGAAGCTCAGGGCAACCCGCCATCCGGGCAGGCGGCGCCCTCAAGCCCGGTCCCGCCATCCGCTTTGCCGCCCTCACCTGCATCAACAGATGCGGCACATACCAGCCCGACGGTTTCACCGAGCCGGGGAGCGCCGGCAGCCCAAACCCCGGCGCCCGCCACACAAACTGCACCGCCGTCCCCAACCGAGCCGCCTCCACCGCCAACAATGCCAGAGACCGGGACGGAGCCCCTGCCATCCCCGCAAGCCAGCCTGGCGGTTGAAACGGCATCTATTCCGGAACCTCCAGCCGGGACCGTGACGGCGACAGCCGCGCCCCCCATCCCAGACGCGCGCATCCAGATCTTCCGCGTCGGAGACCTGTCTAAAATCATTTCGCCGCTGGAGGTGTCTGTCCTGCTGACGACCGGTGAAGGCAAAGTGGCACGGGTCGAGCTTTACGGGGAAGACGGGCGCCTGCTCGGGCGCGATGTCCGCACCTACCGTGATATCCCCTGGAAAAGCGCCCGGCTGGGGGTCGCGATGGACTTTGAAATCAGTTCGGCGGCCGAGCTCGCGCGCCTGGTCGTCAGCGCCGAAGATTCCTACGGCCGTCTGATCGAAGTCAACTCGGTCAAGATGGTCCTGCTCGCCCAGGGAATGAGCGAGTTCAACCCGCCCACGGGCCTGCAACAGCGCATCATCATCGAAGACCCGGTCGAGATGGCGCTGATCCAAAACGGCAGGCTGATCGTCTCAGGTCGCGCAAAACCGGAATCCGACCAGCCGCTGCGCGTCATGCTCATGGGCGAGGATGGAAAGATCCTTGGCCAACGGCTGGCGGGGGTGTCGATCCCGGTCCCGGGAGATTACGGCACATTCGTCGCCGAGGTGCCCTACACCGTCACAGACCCCACGCCGGCCCTGTTGGTCGTCTTTGAAGAGGGGGGCGTAATGTCCCCGGTAACCTTCCTCACAAGCATTCATGTTTTGCTGGCTCCCTGAAAGGGGATATTTTCTTATCTCGCAATAATTTGACCCAGGGGGGTTTTTCATTTACAATCAAAGGATGCTAAGGGACTCAGTCGATCTGTACTCCGACACATTTCGAACCGATCATGACCCCCCGGCTTGACCATCAGCAGCGCGGCTAGGGCTGGCGCTCCAGTTATCCATCAGGCTCACCAGCCAGTTTTTGCCTGTTGGGTGGAAACTCCACCCTGCATCATTCATTTTATTGTTTCTACCAAATTAAAGGAGATCAAGCATGGCAAACACACCTTTTACTTCCAAGCGCGCGCCTTATTACGCCGACATCCCAGACGAAAAATGGAATAACTGGCGCTGGCAGCTTTCTAACCGTATCAACACCGTCGATGAGTTCGAGAAGGTCATCCCGTTGACCGATAGCGAGCGCAAAGCCCTGTCGGCCTCGAACCTGTTCCGGGTGGACATTACGCCTTATTTCATATCCTTGATCGACCCGGACGACCCGGACGATCCCATCCGCAAGCAGGTCGTCCCGACCGCGGCCGAACTTATACCTTTTACTGCTATGATGGAGGATTCGCTGGCGGAGGACCGTCATTCCCCCGTGCCGGGGTTGGTGCACCGCTACCCTGACCGGGTGCTGATGCTTGTCACTACCCAATGCGCGTCTTACTGCC
>JADYYC010000160.1 GCA_020853835.1 Anaerolineales bacterium | reverse complement strand
TTGGAAACAGGCGAAAATATAACGCCTCCAGCGCCACATTCTCATTATTCGTGAAATCCACGTTGGCGCTTCCTTGAAAGCTTTTCAAGTCTTGAGCGATATCCAGCGACAGGTTATAACGCGGCGCCCCTGCGAGCGCTGCCAGTCCAGCCTGTTCCGGCTCCACCAGCGCAGTTCCCGGCCCCAGGCTGCTCCCCTGATCGGGCGGCAGGGCCGGGGAAGGCGTCGGCGCCGGGCGGGTCGAAGTTGGGGGGGGTGCCAGCACATCGAATGTTCGGTCATTGGACGGTTCACAGGTATCCAAGTAAACGTCGCCCTGATCTCGCAACACGCATTTGACCTGCTGTCCCGCGGCGTCTTCGGCGATCACGATCACCGATACGCCGCGTTGATCCATGACGCCATAGCGGTTTGGATTGGTTGCCAGTTTCGCGAACAGGGTTTTTGAAGGAGCCTCTACGCCTGGCACGAGCTTCAGCTTGCAGTTGCCGGGCGATCCGCTGTGAACCAGGCACTCCAGCCGGCTCAAGTAGCGCTCGGCGCTCGACCAGCAGACCATCGGCGTGTTGATCAACACCGAGCACGTGCCCCATTCGCCTGAAAAATCCATATAGACGGCTGCTTCATCAAATGAGAGCGGGTCAAAATTTCCCAGGATTAACCGGTAGGGACGTTCGACCACGCTTTCGAGCGGCACGAGCGGCCGGGTGCTGATCTGGGGATCGCTTCCCGGAGTGGCGCCGCTTTGGCGCTCGGCCAGGCGGGTCTCGATCATCTCATTCACTGCCAGGATCGGCCTGCGCAAAGGCTGGTTGATCATGTCATCCACCAGCAACCCAGCCGGGAGGAAGACGATGATACACGACATCAAGATCAGGAAACGCCGGGTCTGGTTGGAAGAACGGGTTGCGCCTTCGGCAAATTCGGTCTGAAAAAGCCCGCCAAGAGCAAATAGAAAGCCGGTGAGAAAGTACAAAACGAACATGCGATATTGGGCGATTTCCGCGAAAGGGTACAATTTCACCCCCACCAGATCCCGGTTCAGGAGGCTGACAGCCAGCGAGACGCCCTGAAATGGAACGTGACTGGCGCTCCAGACCATAGCCACGCCCGCAACCAGCCAGGTGAGCGCACCCAGGGGCGCCTTTTTCAGGCGGGCCGTAACCCACCCCGCCAACCCACCCAGCGCAACCACGATTGGAAAACCCAGCAGGGGCTTGACCCAGGGCAAGTCACCATGCGCCCGGTAGAGCAGCAGGGCATCCAACGCCCAGACGCCGCAGACAAACCAGAGCCCCGCAAACAGCCCGAAAAACAGACCGTTGTGGCGTTTTTCACGCTGGATGCGGTGATAGGTCTCAGAATTCAAGCCGATCATTTTTTTGTTTATCTTTCTTTTTTTACTTGCCCGCCAACTGGAAAATTAAACCGTTATGATCGGCCAGGTAGATTTCCCCGCGCTCGTCCTCGCCAAACGTGGAAATGCTGCCCGCGTTTTCGAAAAGGAGTTGATTTTCCCAGCCTCCCTGGGGGTTGCGCCACAGGCCCCACACCAGCCCGGTGCAGAAATCGCCATAAAGATAGATCCCCTGCCAGGCAGGCAGTTCAGCGCCGCGATAGACCACGCCGCCCGTCACCGAGCAGCCAAACTGGTGGCTGTATTCCGCCACCGGCGTGATGAGGACCAGGTCTTGCGGGGCTGTGCCGGAGAAGGGGTGGTCACCTTCATAGAACCGCCAGCCGAAATTAAACGCACGGCCGGTTTCCCCTTCGAGGATTTGCTCCGCCGACAGGTAGTCGATCTCCTCCCACTGGTTCTGCCCCACGTCGCCAATGTACAGATCCCCGGTCGGGCGGTCAAACGAGAAGCGCCAGGGGTTGCGCAGCCCCATCGCCCAGATCTCGGCCCGCCCGCCAGAGGCAAAAAAGGGGTTGCTGGCAGGTATGCTGTATGGATCGCCGTGATCCACATCGAGGCGCAGGATTTTTCCGAGCAGCGTTTCCGTAGATTGGGCATTGTTTTGAGGATCGCCCCCCGACCCGCCATCCCCCAGGCCTAGATAAAGGTAACCATCTGGGCCAAACGCCAACGCCCCCCCATTGTGGTTGCTGTAGGGCTGCTGCACCCGTAACAGGACTGTCTCCGAATCAGGTAAAGCGCGGTTGGCATCCGCCTCAGAAACCTGAAAGCGCGAAATCACGGTATTTCCCTGAAGGTCAGTGTAATTGACGTAAAAGAAACCGGTCTCTGCGTAATTTGGATGGAAGGCCAGCCCCAGGAGGCCTTGTTCAAAACCCTGGCTGCCGACCCGCTCGGTCAAATCGAGGAACGTCTCGGCCAGCAGACCACCGGGCGGGAGAACCCGGATGCGCCCCGGCTGCTCGACGATGAATAACCTGCCGGAGCCATCATCGGCGTTCTGGATGCCGACCGGCCTATCAAAGCGGACCGGCAACGGGCGCCAGGCGTAAGCCGAGGCATCTGAAATACCAGCGGAAAATGGCGAGGGGGTGTTTTCTGGCGTTGGCGTTGCGGGCGGAGAAGTGAACTCTACCGCCGGCGTGACCGCCGGAGGCGGGGGCTCGGGGCTGGCTGTGAGCGTCGGGGCCGGCTCGTTGGTGCTCGTCTCGGACGGCGACGGGAGGAGCGCGCTCGGAGGCGGCTCAACAGAGGGGCTGGCGGCGCGGCAGGCAGCCAGCAAGAGGATGCCAAGGATTAAAAGGTAACGCATAATTGTTATACTTTTTTGAATGTCAATACGTTCAGCGAAAAGGCGGCCTTACTCTTTCTTTTCCCAAAATACCCCCTCGATCACTTCGTCATCTGTTTCTCCCGATCCCATCGGGGTGGCTGAGACGACCAGGCCGAGCGCCTCCAGGTGCTCCTGAACGATCCCCGGAGGGCAAAGCTCGACAAACAAGAAGCTTCCCAGCCAGACCACCAGCGCGTCATCCACAGGGCCAATGATCAGGTCGGGAACAAGTAGATAGATCAGGGCGCCTACCGGCAATAATTTCAACAGAGGGTTGACGCGCGAATCAGCCAGTAATCTAAAGATCAATTTGATGCGCGTCGAAAGGTCGTTAAAAATTCCGCCTGACGCAGGGGTGATTTTGCGGTTCTCTTGTTCGGACATCCAGCCTCCAAAAAAATTATACTATATGCGCACTTCTCGCTTCCGGCAGAAGAGCCGGTCTCAGCAAACACTTACCAAAAAAACAAACAGGGCAGCCTGCGGTGTGAGCAGGGCTGCCCTGAAGGGTGAAATTCGTGAGACCGGTTTATTATGCCTGTGCAGTTCTTGCCAGGGCCACCACGGCCGCAAACGCCTGCGGGTCGCGCACAGCCAGATCCGCGAGCATCTTGCGGTTCAGCGCAATATGGCTGGCGCGCATGCCATGCACCAGGCGGCTGTACGTTGTATTGTTCAGGCGCGCGGCGGCGTTGATGCGGGTGATCCACAAGCGGCGCAGGTCGCGCTTGCGGGTTCTGCGATCGCGGTACGAATACCACATACTTTTCAGCATGGCCTCATTGGCGCGCCGGAAAAGCCGGCTGCGGGTTCCAAATTGGCCTTTGGTGATCTTGAGGACCTTCTTGTGGTGCTGTCTTCGATACGGTCCAGTTTTTACACGAGCCATGTTCTACCTCCTGCGAACCCCTGGGCGCCGGCGTTTTATGCCCGTTTCACACACCCAGCAGTCGCAAACCTT
>JADYYC010000159.1 GCA_020853835.1 Anaerolineales bacterium | reverse complement strand
CCTGGAGCGCTTCCCCCTGGCGGAGCATGCCGGTGTCGACAAACACGGCTGCCAGATGGTCGCCTATTGCCCGCTGGACGAGCGCGGTGGCGACGCTCGAATCAACCCCGCCGCTGACGGCGGAGAGAACATATTCAGACCCCACCTGGCGTCGGATGCGCTCGATGCTGGACGTGATAATCGAAGCCGGCGTCCAATCGGGGCGGGCGCCGCAAATCTGAGTCGCAAAACGGCGCAGGATCTCTGTGCCGCCCGGGGTGTGATGCACTTCGGGATGAAACTGCAGCCCGTAATACTGTCGTTTCAGGTCGCCCATGAATGCAATGGGCGAGTTGGCGCTGCGTCCAAGCGCCTCGAAGCCGGCCGGCAGCCTTTCAATGCGGTCGCCGTGCGACATCCAAACGCGCTGGCGCCCGGGCGGGACGAGCGGGTTCTCGCTCAGGACCTCGATCTCGCCCGGCCCGTATTCGCGTTCCATCGACGGCTGCACTTCGCCGCCCAGCGCAACGGTCAGCGCCTGCATGCCGTAGCAGATGCCCAAAATGGGCAGGCCGGATCGCAGCACATAGTCGGGGATAACAGGCGCCCCGGGTTCATAAGCGGAGGCCGGGCCGCCAGAAAGGATAAACCCCTTTGGCTCGAGATCCAGCGCCTGCTCTGCCGGGGCGTCCCAGGGAAACAGCTCGCAATAGACCTGGGCCTCGCGCACCTTGCGCGCGATGAGCTGGGCGTACTGAGAGCCAAAATCCAGGATGGCAATGGCGTTTTTCATGTTTTTTCTTTCACTTTATTCTGCAAAGCGGATGTCGTCACCCTCCATGGCGATGATGCGGGC
Source organism: Anaerolineales bacterium (assembly GCA_020853835.1). Taxonomy (GTDB): domain Bacteria; phylum Chloroflexota; class Anaerolineae; order Anaerolineales; family UBA4823; genus UTCFX2. The sequence goes on along the minus strand of JADYYC010000159.1, from coordinate 6,134 downwards.
CAGCGATTCGATGGGCACCCCGAGGTGAGCCAGGACGTCGCGCCCGCCCTCGAAGGTTTTCTCGATCAGCGCGCCGATGCCAACCAGCCGGGCGCCGGCCGTGTTCGCCAGTTTCACCAGCCCGAGGATGGTCGCTCCGCTGGCCAGAAAATCATCGATGATCAGGACGCGCTCGCCGCCGGCCAGGTATTCAGGCGAGACGATCAGCTCGACCATGCGCCCCTTGGTGTGCGAAGGCGAGAGGGTCAAGAAGACCTGGTCTGGCATTGTGATCGGTTTGTGCTTGCGGGCATAGACAACCGGCAAGCCCATGTGCAGGGCGGTCATCACGGCCGGCGCAATGCCCGAGATCTCGGCGGTCAGGACTTTCGTGGCACCGAGGCCGCGGAAACGGCGGGCAAATTCACGCCCGCACGCGTCCATCAAGGTCGGGTCAACCTGGTGATTGATGAAACCATCGACCTTGAGGATGCCGTCGCCCAGGTTCTTGCCTTCTTCCAATATTCGTTTCTTCAGCTCTTTCATGGGGCCTCCAGGCGGAGAGATTATCTAAGATATTAAGCGAACCCCTGCCGTTCGTCAAGTAAAAAGCGGAATGTGTTAAAATATCTATCAAATGCTGGTTCTGGCTTCGAATTCTCCACGCCGCAAACAGCTTCTGACGGTAGCCGGATGGGACTTTCACGTGGTCGTGCCGTCCGTGGATGAGTCGGTGCGCGCCGGCGAGCAGCCGGGCGAATACGTGCGCCGCATGGCGGTGAGCAAAGCCCTTGCCGTGCTGGATGGGCCGCACTTCGGCTTGCCTGATGATGCCACGATTTTGGCCGCGGACACGGCTGTTGTCGATGCGGTTACCTGGCAGGCGGGCGAAAGCTCCGTGCCGCAAGAGCTTGAGATTCTGGGCAAGCCAGCCAGCCCCGAGGAGGCGGAGGCAATGCTGCGCCGCTTGCGCGGGCGCGTCCATCAGGTGTACACCGGCCTGGCGGTTGTGCGTGCGCATGACCGCCTGCTGCTCAGCGAGGTGGTGGTGACCGACGTCCCCATGCGAGATTACAGCGACGACGAGATCGAGGCGTACATCGCAACGGGCGATCCATTTGACAAAGCCGGTGCGTATGCGATCCAGCACCCCGTCTTTCGACCGGTACAAAACTTGCAGGGGTGCTATGCAAACGTGATGGGCCTGCCGGTCTGCCAGGTAGCCCGGTTGCTGGAGCAAGCCGGCTATGACCCCCCAGATGATTTCGTCTGTAAATGTCAGTGGACGCTCGATTACCAATGCGAGATTTACCAAAGAGCCCTTTGCGATGAGGCTCTTTGGCCTCCGGCTTCCCAGACTTGATGAGGCAGGGCTTCTGAAAAAACCTTATTCCCTTTTGCTGTTGATGGCGCTTATGCTCGCCGGTTGTGCGCCTTATGCGTTCACCCGTCGAGGTGCAGCGCTCCCCCCCGCCTCCCCAACCTCAGCCAGCCTGTACTCCAGCGCCGCAAATACCGAAGCGGTCCGCAAAGTCGCCCTGAAGTATCTGAACGACTGGGCCCAGGATGATTACGCCGGGATGTATCCGCTGTTGACCGAAATCAGCCGGGATGCGATCAAGGCAGATGAATTTGCGCGTCACTATCAAGGGGTGGCTGCCGAAGCTGCGTTGAGCGGCGTCGATTACGAAATCCTGTCCGTGATGGTCAATCCAGACACGGCCCAGGTGCGCTACCGGGTGACGCTTCACAGCGTACTGGTGGGCGATATCCAGCGCGAGACCGTGATGAACCTGCGCCTGGAAGACGGGAACTGGCGCATCGAATGGGACGACACCCTGCTGCTGCCCGAGCTGCAAGGCGGTAATTACCTGGTGATGAACCGCGCCGGCTATGTTCCGGCGCGGGCGAACATCTACGACCGCATTGGGCTGGCGCTGGTGGCCCAGGCGGATGCGACCGCAATTGGGCTGCTGCCGGACGAGATCGACCCTGGCAGCGCCGACGCGCTTTTCGCCACCTTGTCTGACTTGACCGGCATGCCGGTCAGCAACATCCGCGCCCTGTACGAGAGCGCCCCGGCCGGGGCGGGGTGGTACGTCCCCCTGGGAGAGGTCTCGGCGGAGGTCATCTCCAGCCAGTACAGCGCTCTCGCCGGCTTGAACGGTGTGAGATTGCGCCCCTATAAATCGCGCTTCTATTTCGACGGCGGGATCGCGCCGCACGTTTTGGGCTATGTCAGCGCCATCCAGCCGGAAGAAGTCGAAGAGTACAAGCGCAAAGGTTACCAGCAGGATGAGCGCGTCGGGCGGAGCGGCATCGAAAAATGGGGCGAGGAGTACCTGGCTGGAAAGCGCGGCGGCGCCCTGTACGTGTTCAACGCCCAGGGGCAGCCGGTGACGCGGCTCGCCGAATCGCTGGCCCGTCCTTCGCAGGCGATCTATTCCACCATCGACCGCGACTTTCAGATCGCCGCCCAGCGCGCCCTGGCCGGTTTTCGCGGGGCCATTGTGATCCTCGAGCGCGATACCGGGCGCGTCCTGGTGATGGTTTCATCGCCGGGTTTTGACCCGAACGCCTTCGAATCGGTCAACGCCAACAGCGCCCAGATGCGCTTTGCCATCGGCAGCGACCCAAACCAGCCGCTCTTGAACCGGGCCACACAGGGCCTGTACCCGCCTGGATCGGTATTCAAGGTCATCACCATGGCGGCGGCCCTGGAGAGCGGTGAATTCACTCCCGAAACCACCTATCAATGCGGTTATTTCTTTGAAGAACTGCCGGGGGCGCGCCTGCACGACTGGACGTATGATTATTACCTCCAAAACGGGCATACCATCCCCAGCGGTTTGCTGACCCTCCCGCAGGGTTTGATCCGCTCGTGCAATCCCTTTTTCTGGCATATCGGCCTGAACCTGTACAATAAGGGGATGACGACCAAAATATCGGAGATGGCGCGCGGGTTTGGGCTGGGCAAACCGACCGGGATCATCGGGCTGGACGAAGCCGCGGGACAGATGCCCGACCCCGCCAGCCCGGTGGACGCGGTCAACCTCGCCATTGGGCAGGGCGATGTGCTGGTCACGCCGCTGCAGGTGGCAAATTACGTCGCCGCGATCGGCAACGGCGGCAAGCTGTACCGCCCGCAGGTGATTGAGAAGATCGCCTCCCTGGAGGGCAAAGACGTGCAGCAATTCAAACCCGAGTTGATCGGGAGCCTGCCCGTGCAGCCAGAGACTCTGGAGGTGATCCAGCAAGCCATGCTGGGCGTGATCCGCAATGAGCAGCCGCGCGGCACCGCCTGGCACGTCTTCACGGGTCTGGATGTGCCCGTGGCGGGCAAGACGGGCACCGCCCAGGCCGCATACGGGGCGCCGCATGCCTGGTTTGCCGGCTATACCTTTGCCGAACGCAAGGATAAGCCTGACATCGCCGGCGTGGTGCTGATCGAAAACGTGGGGGAGGGGTCGGATTACGCCGCCCCGGTGTTCCGCCGGATCATCGAGCTGTATTTTAGCGGGCAGCCCCAAAAACTCTACTGGTGGGAGTCATCCATCAACACGCCGATCACCAGCACCGTCACGGCCGAGGGCACCGCCCTGCCGCCGCTCGTCACCCCGCCCTCGCCCTGAAGCCCTCGATCCGTGTGAACGAGAAGATCGCAGTCGACCCATTGAACAGCCAAACCGGCGCGCTCAACAACTCCCTTCAGGGGCTGGTCATCCGCACCCAGTCCGGCTTTTTCACTGTCCAGACCACAGCAGGCGAGGTGGTCTGCCAACTGCGGGGCCGCCTGAAAAAAGGCCGCCGTCTGGGAGATGTGGCGGCAGTCGGCGACCAGGTGCGCCTCACGCGGCTTGCTGACGGCTCCGGGATGATCGAAGAGATCCTGCCGCGCAAAAACATGATCTCGCGCACCGCGCCCGACCCGCAGGGCGAGTACCAGCAGATCCTGATCGCCAACCCCGACCAGGTCCTGCTGGTCTTTGCCTGCCAGCAGCCTGAGCCGCGCTTTGGAATGTTGGACCGCTTTCTGGTGATCGCCGAAAGGGGAGGCGTGCCGGCGGTGATCGTGGCGAACAAAATGGATCTGGTCGGCCTGGAGAACGCTCAGGCGCTTTTTGACCGCTATGTCCCGCTCGGGTATCCGGTGATCTACACCTCCGCCAGGAGCGGGATCGGGATCGAAACGCTGCAAGCCCAGCTTGCCGGTAAGCTCACCCTGCTCACCGGGCCGTCGGGGGCAGGCAAGTCCAGCCTGTTGAACGCCATCCAACCCGAGCTCGGGCTGCGGGTGAGCCGGGTCAGCCGGTCGACCAGCAAGGGGCGCCACACCACCGTGGTGCGCGAGCTTTTCCCGCTCGAGCAGGGCGGGTACGTGGCCGATACGCCGGGCGTCAAGGCCCTGGCGCTGTGGGATGTGGCGCCTGAGGAGGTGGACGCTTATTTCCCCGAGCTGCGCGGACGCGTCCCCAATTGCGCCTTCAGCGATTGCACGCACGTGCATGAGCCCGGCTGTGCAGTGCTGCAGGCGGTTGAAAGCGGCGAGATTCATCCGAAGCGGTACCGCTCCTATCTGAACATCAGGTTTGGCGAGCAGGAATGACGAATTGGGGGCAAGCACGTAAGTAAATCCGCGTAAGCGGGCTTCGAAGCGGCCTTTCGAACCGGGAATCTTTTCGCTTCAACAATGATTGACAGTCTCATCGAATCCCCTTATAATTCCCCCACTATTGAAAAAGGGACTCTATATATCTCAATTCAGTCAACCATAGCGGCAATTGACTCTTTTCGTGGCTGATTTCGACCTGATCCATCTGAATTTTAGGGAGAGGGGCAATATTTTGAACCTCTGACCGGTCTGGTTAGTAATATTAACCGGAGTGATCTCTTTCCGAGCCCGAAGATCGCCATCTGATCGGGCTTGATCTGTCAAAAAACGAGGAGAAGCGCCCTGAATGAGTTCTAACAACGGTCACCAAACGATTCTTAAAGTTGAGGACCTGGTAACCCGATTCAATACGCCAGAGGGCACAGTTTTTGCGGTAAATGGAGTCAGCTTCGAGCTGGGAGAAGCCGAAACGCTGGGGGTGGTAGGAGAAAGCGGCTGCGGAAAAAGCGTCACGATGCTTTCAGTGATGCAGTTGATCCCGATGCCTCCCGGAAGGATCGTGAATGGAAAAGCGTACTTTCACGGGAACGACCTGTTGGCTCTGTCCCGGGAGGAGATCCGCGCGGTGCGCGGCTCGCAGATCGCGATGATCTTTCAGGATCCGATGACCTCCCTCAACCCGGTGTTGACGATTGGCAAGCAGGTCTCCGAACCGCTCATGCTGCATTTAGGGATGACCAAGAAAGACGCCGAAGAGCGGGTGGTCGAGCTGCTGCGGTTGGTTGGCATCCCCGAGGCTGAAAAACGCCTGGCGCAGTATCCGCACCAGTTCTCGGGCGGCATGCGCCAGCGCGTGATGATCGCCATGGCGCTCGCCTGCAATCCCCAGATCCTGATCGCGGACGAGCCCACCACTGCCCTCGATGTGACCATCCAGGCCCAAATCATCGATCTGGTTAAAAAGCTGCGCGACGAAATCGGCATGTCGGTGATCTGGATCACCCACGACCTGGGGGTTGTGGCGGGTATGGCGCAACGAATGTTGGTGATGTACGCCGGTTATATCATCGAGCAGGCCCCGGTCAAGGATTTATATTCCAACCCCACCCACCCATACACGCTCGGTCTGCTGGGCAGCCTGCCGCGCCTGGATCGCGGCGGCAAACAGGAGAAGCTCAACGTGATCGCCGGCCTGCCGCCGCTGTTGCTCGAAAAACCCGTGGCCTGCCCGTTTATGCCGCGCTGTCCTTACGCGTTTGAACGCTGTGAAGAGAACCCGCCGCTCATCGACATCGGCGTGAACCACCAGGCAGCCTGTTGGTGGAACGTCAAGGAGGGGAAGCCGCGCAATGTCTGACAATCATATCCTGCTGCGCGTGGATAATTTAGTGAAACATTTCCCCATCATGGCGGGCGTGTTCCAGCGCCAGGTTGGCGTGGTACACGCTGTGGATGGGATCACTTTCAACATCAAGAGCGGCGAGACGTTTGGCCTGGTGGGCGAATCGGGCTGTGGGAAGTCAACCGCCGGGCGCACGATTTT
>JADYYC010000158.1 GCA_020853835.1 Anaerolineales bacterium | reverse complement strand
GCGCGCTCGATCCCGCCGACGGCGGTCGGGAAGGCGGAGTCGATATCCCACTCCGGCAGTTCGATTTTTTCTTCGGGCGCCATCACGCTTTCCAGTTCGGGCCCTGCCGCGCCGACCTGCTCTTCGGGTTCAAAGAGCCAGTCGGGCAGCTCGGCTTCGGGCGTCAGGATGCCTTCCAATTCGGGCTCGCCCGCGGCCGCTTCGGCGACCGGTTCTTCGGCTTCGCGCAGCCAGTCGGGCAGCTCGGTTTCGGGGGTCAAGATGCCTTCCAGTTCGGGCTCGACCGCGGCTGCTTCGGCGACCGGTTCTTCAGGTTCGCGCAGCCAGTCGGGCAGTTCGGTCTCGGTTTCGGGGGTCAAGATGCCTTCGAACTCGGGCTCGACCGCGGCCGCTTCGGCGACCGGTTCTTCAGGTTCGCGCAGCCAGTCGGGCAGCTCGGTTTCGGGGGTCAGGATGCCTTCGAACTCGGGCTCGACCGCGGCTGCTTCGCCGGCCTGCTCTTTGGCTTCAAGGAGCCAGTCGGGCAGCTCCGCGGGGAGCGCGGCTTCTGTTTCGAAGAGGAAGTCTTCCGCAGGCTCTGCGGGCTGCGGTTCTTCAGCGGCGGGCTCGGTCACCCAGTCGGGGAGGCCGGGGGGGATTTCGGATTCGAACGCGGGCGTTTCGCCTGCCTGCGCTTCAGATTCTTGCAGCCAGGAGAGAAGCGGCTCGGCGGCGGTTTCCGGCGGGGTTTCTTCGATGGGCGGTTCTCCAGCGCCTGCCAGCGCAGCGGCCCCAGCCGCGCCCAGGCTGGCAGCTTTGAGCCAGTCTGGCTCGGCCTGGTCTTCCGTGCTGGGCCCGATCTCGATCACATCCGGGGTTTCGATTTGAACGGCCGGCTCGCCCGGGATGATCTTCTCCAACCAGGGCGCCAACTCCTCTGCGGCGGTTTCAGGTTCGGCTGCGGGGATGACGGCTTCGGCTTGCTCTTCGGGTTTTAATGCCTGCAGCCAGTCGGGGATTTCGGCCTCGGCAAGCTGGTCATCGCGTTCGATGATCCCTTCGTCAAGCCCTTCGAGGGCTGGCGCCTCGCTTTCAACCACATCGGAGCGCAGCTCGCGCGTCATGTCCTTTGCAGAGGGGGCCTGCCACCCCGCCTCTCGCAGCCAGTCGGGTATGTCTTCCGCTTGCTGGGGTTCCGGCGGGGCCTCGGCCGCGGATTCTGCCACGATCTCGCTATAGGCAAATGCGCTGGAGGTCTCCTCGACGCCGGCGGGCGCCTGATCTGGCTGGGCCGCGAGGTCATCCAGCCAATCGGGGAGCGTGCTTTCGGCGGACGGCGCCAGGTCGGCCAGGTCTACGCCCAGGGAGGCCGCCCATGCTGGCGTGGAGGTGTCCGCAGCCACCTGGTCGGGCTTCCAATCCAGTTTTTCGACTTGCACGGCGTTGTCCTGCACATCCTCGGCGTTCGGGTGATCGGTGCTTGTAAAGGCCGTATAGGGGTCGAGCTGGGCCAGCCGCTGGCGGTAGTTTTTTAGCTCATCCTCGCGGTCGGCGCCCGCCAGCACCTGGATCATCACCTGGATCGCGACCATGCAGTTCGGCAGGTGGTGCAGCACGGTCAACGCGGTGTCGGCGGCCTCGACCCGCTGGTTGATTTTAAGGTAAATATCTGCCAGCAAGGCTTGCAGGTCGATGCGGCTGGTGTTCTCCGCCAGGGCGCTGCGGATTTCGGACACCGCCTGCTGGTACAGCTCGCCCTTGTAATAGAGCCGGGCCAGAGCGCCGCGCGTCAGGCGGATTTTTGGCGGGTCGATGTTGTCGCGCTTGGCATACAGCCTGCCCAGCTCTTCTTGAATGGCGTTGTTGGATGGCTGGACTTCAAAAGCGCGCTCCATGTGCCAGATGGCTTCATCCAGGTTCCCTTCGTCTTCACGGATGATGCTCATCCCGACCTGGGAGACAAAATCGTCGGGGACCGCCGACAGGACGCGCTGGAAAATATCTCCTGCATCGGTGTAGCGCTGGCTCTCGAGGAAGGATTTTCCTAACAGGCGATAAGCGTCCACGTATTTTGGGTAGATTTGCAGCAGGTAGCGGCTGTGGGAAATCGCCTGATCCGTTCGCCCACTCTCGATGTGTTTTTCGATTTCGTGCAGGTAGGATCGCAAAGGTATCTCAGCCATAGGTATGTGCTCCCTACATATTAGTATGCCCTATTATTTTCAAAGTTGCAAGACATATTCCAATCCCTGAAGCAGGCTGCGGCGCCGGCCCTGTCGTTGTCTTCGTTTATTATTCAATCATTATAACTTCTTTTATGAGAATGTCAAAAAACATTAGCATTCAATTAGACTTGGCAAACCCACTTGACTCGGGGTTGTGAATTTTGCTATAAACTTACTCGGGCACAGTGGTTATTGGTTCAGACAGTCCATATTCGAACGAACCCACCTAATAAACGAGCACTGCCGCCGCCGCCGGTTGCTGTGCTTTTTAATGTCTTGGGTGAAGATAAACTTCAGGAGTGATGCATGATCCGTGTAGAAGGATTGACAAAGGATTATGGGCCGCGCCGGGCGATCAGCGATCTGACCTTCAACGCCGATCGCGGGGAGATCGTGGGCTTCTTGGGGCCAAACGGCGCCGGAAAGACGACCACCATGCGCATTTTGACCGGCTTTATGCCCCCCACCTATGGCAAAGCCGAGGTCGCCGGTTTTGACATCATCGAGCAGTCCCTGGAAGTGCGCCGCAGGGTGGGTTACATGCCGGAAACCGTTCCGCTTTACCCCGACATGACGGTGTTCGAATACCTTAAATTCATGGCGGACCTGCGCCGCGTGCCGGAGGCCGACGACCGCGTGATCGACATCCTCGAAACCCTGCAGATGGACGACCGGGCGGACAGCTACATCTCCAACCTGTCTAAAGGCATGCGCCAGCGGGTCGGCCTGGGGCAGGCGCTGGTGCACGACCCCGAAGTGCTCATCCTCGACGAACCCACGATCGGGTTGGACCCGGCTCAGATCATCGACGTGCGCAACCTGATCCGCGAGGTGGGGCGGGAACACACCGTGCTGCTTTCGACCCACATCCTGTCCGAGGCGCAGCAGATCTGCAACCGGGTGTTGATCATCAACAAGGGGCGCATCGTCGCCGAAGACACCCCCGAGCGCCTGCAGGCGCGCCTGACCGGCGCCCAACGCGTGGTGCTGGTGGTCGGCGGCGAAGCGGAGGGGGTCGGCAGAGTGGTGGAAGGCGTGCCCGGCGTGCTGGCGGTCGCGGGCGAGACCGACGGGCGGCTGGAGTTCGAGACCGAGCCCGGCAAGGACCCCCGGCCCGAAGTCGCACGGGCGGTCGTGAACGCCGGTTTCAACCTGCTCGAACTGCGCCCAGTCGGGATGAGCCTGGAGGACATCTTCTTGCAGCTCACGCGCGACGAGCCCAGCCCGCCCGAAACATCGGACGAGGCGTTCTATGACGACGACGAGCCGGACGATGAAGCGGAAGATTGGGACGATGAGGCGGGTTCATGAGCTTCAGGGCGCATATTTTGGATAGACGGAATATCTACAAGGACGGGCGTCGATGATCAACATCTGGACGATAGCAAAGCGAGAATACAGCCTGTATTTCTCCAGCCCGGTGGCGTACATGATCGCGTTTGTCGTTTACCTGGTGCTGGGCATTTTCTTCTTTCTGAATTTGCAGGTCGCCGCGACCCAGCAAGGGTACGTGCCGGGGGCGGAGATCACGATGGGCCCCCTGGCGACCATGCTGGTGCTGATCACGCCGGCCATCACCACCCGCTTGCTGGCGGAGGAACGGCGGCTGGGGACGATCGAGCTGCTACTGACCGCCCCGGTGCGCGACTCCGAGCTGGTGGTGGGGAAGTGGCTGGGCGGCTTCCTGCTGGTGGTCACGATCATCGCCATCACCCTGGTTTACCCGTTGATGCTCAACCAGTTGGTCAGCCCCGGGATCGACCAGGGCCCGCTGCTGAGCGGTTACCTGGGCCTGCTGCTCTTGAGCGCCTCGATGGTCGCGGTGGGCGTCTTCATCTCATCCCTGTTTAGCAACCAGATCGCCGCCTTTGCCACCACGCTGGGCGCGCTCATCTTCTTGTGGTGGGTGCTCAGCCCCATCGCGCAGGTCACCGGCCCGCTGGGGAGCCATTCCGAGCTGATCAACTACCTGGATTACAGCGGGCACTATTTCGACAACCTGATGCGCGGCATCATAGATTTGAAAGATGTCGTCTTCTACCTGAGCGTCACGGCGCTGGCGCTGTTCTTTGGCAGCGTCTCCGTGGAAATTCGGAGGTGGGGCTGATGAAAACCGAATGGCGTCGTTTCGCCCCGCTGGGGCTTTTGATCTTCGTCCTGGGTCTGCTGGCCTCCATCGGCCTGTATATCGTGTTCCGCCAGTTCGACCTCTGGCTGCAGATCAGCCTGGGCGCGATGGTGGTCGGTCTGGCGCTCTTTGCCCTGCTCGACCCCGAGCGGGTGCGCCAGGCGCTCACCGGGCGGCAGGCCCGCTATGGCAGCAACGCGCTCGTGCTGTCGCTCGGATTTGTGGGGATCGTGGTGGTGCTAAACTACCTGGTCTACAACAACTCCAAGCGCTGGGACCTCACCGAGGGCAAACAATACACGCTCGCGCCCGAGACGATCGATACGCTCAATAAACTGGAACAACCGGTGTTGGCGACGGCTTTCTTCACCAGCCGCATGAACTCCACCTCGGCGCGCGACCTGCTCGACCAATACAAGTTCAACGGTCAGGGCAAGTTTGATTACAAGTTTGTCGACCCCGACGCCAACCCGGCGCTGGCGGAGCAGGCAAAGATCACCCGCGACGGCACGATCGTGCTGGCGATGGGCGGGAACCAGGAACAGGTGACCATTGCCTCGGAGCAGCAGCTCACCGGGGGGCTGGTGCGGCTTATGAACCCCGCCTCGCAGGCCGTCTATTTCCTCTCCGGGCATGGCGAACGCAGCCCGGATGACACCGGGCAGGAGTCCTACTCGCTGCTCAAACGCACCCTGGAAGGCAAGAACTATGCCGTGCGGACGTTCAACCTGCTCGCGGAGAACAAAATCCCCGAGGACGCCAAAGTCATCGTCGTCGCGGGGCCGCGCGTCCCGCTCGCCCAGAGCGAGGTCGACCTGCTCTCGGCTTTCGCGGACGGCGGCGGCTCGCTGATCGTGATGGAAGAGCCCACCCCGGTGACGGATTTTGGCGACTCCCCCGACCCGCTGGCGGAGTACCTGGCGAAGAGGTGGACGACCTCGCTGGGGAACGACATCGTGGTGGACATGACCTCCCAACAGCCCTTTGCGCCTTACGCGGCGCGTTACG
>JADYYC010000157.1 GCA_020853835.1 Anaerolineales bacterium | reverse complement strand
CAGGTCAGCGTTTTTGACGCGCGGCGCGGCCCGTGCTACCGCTGCCTGTTCCCAGAACCGCCGCCGCCTGGTCTCGTGCCCTCCTGCGCCGAAGGCGGCGTGCTGGGCATACTGCCCGGCACGATCGGCACCCTCCAGGCAACCGAGGCGATCAAATTGCTGCTCGATATCGGCGAACCGCTGATCGGCAAGCTCATGCTCTACAATGCCCTGGACATGTCATTCGAATTCGTCCGGCTGCGCAAAAACCCGCACTGCAAGGTGTGTGGTCCGAACCCGGACGTGACCGAATTGATCGACTACGAAGCCTTCTGCGGCGTGCCAATGCACGACCATGACGCGGGGAGCGCCGGCGGCGGATGGGACATCAGCGCCCCCGAGCTGGCCGAGCGCCTGAAGCAAGGCGATCACCTGCGCCTGCTCGACGTGCGCGAGCCGCATGAACTACAGATCTCACACCTGCCAGGCGCCACCCTCATCCCCCTGGGCCAGCTTGCGGCGCGCCTGTCCGAGCTAGACAGCGCCGAAGACATGGTGGTGTTCTGCAAGTCGGGAACGCGCTCCACCCGCGCTCTCGAGCTGCTGTTGAGCGCCGGTTTTCGCAAGGTCAAGAATTTGCAGGGCGGCATCAACGCCTGGGCTGAGGAGGTCGATTCAAGCCTGCCAGTCTATTGACCTGGTTAAGAGCGTGATCGAAATTCGATTAGCAAGCCATTAGCTCCGGGCAAAAGGGGGTATGCAGCGGGGTTGTTTGGGTTATAGTTGGGGGTGAAACAGACATCAGGATCCATAGAGCAAAAACTAATGCCTGTGCTTGCAGCCCAATCCCTCACGAAAACCTACCGCATGGGCGAGGTGACCGTAACCGCCCTCGACCGTGTGGATTTTGCGGTTGAGCGGGGTGAGTTTGTTGCCATCATGGGCCCTTCCGGCTCTGGCAAATCGACCCTGTTGCACCTGCTCGGCGGCCTGGATTTTCCCACCTCCGGCGAGGTTTACCTGAACGAACAACCGCTTTCAAGCCTCGGCGACGACGAACTCACCGAGCTGCGCCGGCGCAAAGTGGGCTTCATCTTCCAGTTCTACAACCTGCTTCCAACCCTTAACACGGCAGAAAACGTGGGGCTGCCGGTGCTGATCGACGGTCAACAGTTGCGCAAGGAGCGCTCGCGCATCGATGAGCTGCTCTCTCTGGTGGGCCTTGCCGACCGGGCCAGCCATAAGCCCGACCAGCTATCGGGCGGGCAGCAGCAGCGCGTTGCCATCGCGCGGGCCTTTGTCAACCAGCCTGAGATCGTGCTTGCCGATGAGCCGACCGGCAACCTGGACTCGCGCTCGGGGAGCGCCATACTAGAATTGCTGCGCAGCACGTGTACAGAACTGGGGGCCACGATCATCATGGTCACTCACGATCCACGCGCGGCCTCCTTTGCCGACCGCGTCGTTTTTCTCAAAGATGGGCGCATTGTGCATACCCTGACCAACGGCGCCGGGGGGATACCGGTCGAGGAAATTGTCGGCGTGATGACCCGCCTGGAATTGTAATGTTTGCGGTCACCTTCCTTGCGCGCCGGAATCTGCGCGCCCATCGCGGGCGCACCCTGCTGACTTTGCTTGGGATTGTGCTCGGCGTGGCGGTGGTGCTTGCAACGCAGATCACCAACCAATCCACCCTCGATTCGATCTACGAGGTGTTCGACCGCGCCACCGGGCAAGCCAACCTGTTGATCGTGCCGGCGAACAAGACGCGCCAGCCCCTCGACCAGGACCTGCTGGAGAAGGCGGCTCACACAGAAGGTGTGGACCTGGCCGCCCCGGCTCTGCACGCTCAGACGCTGCTTGCGAGCGAAGCCAGCACCTGGCAGATCGCGTTCAGCATGACCGGCGTTGCTGCGGGAAATTTTTTCGAGTTGGATGGGGTCGATCTCGAATTGGATCCCCAGATGCGCGTTTACGTCCTTGAAACCGGCCGCATGCCGCGTCCCGGGAAATACGAGGTGATCATCCCGGCCCGGTATGCTGGCGAGAAGAACCTGCGCACCGGCGATAAGCTCGAACTCCTCACAAAAAGCGAACCAGCCAGGCTGGAAATCGTGGGGTTGTTAGCCAGCGAGGGGGTGGCGATGATCAACGACGGAGCGGTTGGGTTTACCTCGCTCGATGTCGTCCAGGATCTTTTCGGTCGATCGGGAGAGCTGGATGAAATTTCGTTGAAGATCTCACGCGCGATCGCGGACAACCCATCCGTCCTGGCGGACTACAAGCAGCAGCTCTCAATCCGCCTGGGAAAGGGCGTCCGCGTGGTCTATCCCGCGGCGCGCGGCCAACTTGTCGGGCAGATGCTCGCCACCTACCAGATGGGATTGACCTTTTTCTCGATCATCGCTATTTTCGTGGGCGCCTTTCTCATCTATAACGCTTTTTCGATGACCGTGGTCGAACGCACGCGCGAGATCGGCATGCTGCGCGCGGTCGGGATGAGCCGCCGGCAAGTCGTGCAGATGGTGCTCGCGGAAGCAAGCCTGCTCTCGCTGGTTGGTTCGGCGCTTGGTTTAGGGGTCGGTTATTGGCTGGCACAGGCGCTTGTGCGCATGATGGGCAACCTGACGCCAAACTCAGGAAACGTCAGTCACGTCCCCATCCCGGTCATCCTCCAAAGCCTGGCGGTCGGGGTTGGCGTAACCTTGCTCGCCGCCCTCATACCAGCCATGCAAGCGGCGCACATCTCGCCCCTGGAGGCGCTCAGGGCGCGCGGCCGGGGTCTTGGGCGGGTAAACCCGATGTTTTGGATCTCCGGTCTGATCATGCTGTTCACCGGCTGGCTGATCACTTACCGGATCACCTGGCCGGTTGGCGTAATCTATTACGTTGGATACACATCGCTTGTGCTTTATTTCCTCGGCGCCACGCTGACCGTATCGCTGGCGGTTCAATTCCTCGAGGGTTTCACCCGCCCGCTGACACGGTTGATCTATGGCAACGAAGGCGCGATCGGCTCAGCCAACATGCAGCGCGCGCTGGGACGCACCACCCTGACGGTCGCTTCTCTCATGGTGGCGCTCACCATGATCATCGCCATTCAATCACTGGCCTTTTCTTTCAAGACCGACATGCGGAACTGGATCGATAACGCGCTGGGCGGCGACCTCTACGTCCGAGCCCCACTGCCAATGCGCGAGTCCTTCATGAAGCAGCTCGCCAGCGTCCCAGGCGTTGCCGCCATCACACCTGTGCGGGTGATCGACGTTCAGGTTGCCGCCGGATCTCTTGCCGCGGACCCGGAGGCGAACGACCAGTTTTATTTTCAGGCGATCGACCCCCTAACATATCGCCAGGTGGGCGACATGGAGTTCTCAGCCAACCAGGGAGATTCGGCGCAGAACTGGGCCCGCTTGAGCCAAGGACAGGCATTGTTTGTGTCCAGCACGGTGGCCGACCGCTATAACCTGCGGCAGGGTGATACGGTTTCGCTGCTCACCCGCCGCGGTGAAAAACCCTTTTATATCGCGGCGGAGGTGGTCGATTTCACGGGTCAGAGCCAGATGTTCTACGGCACCTACGAAGACCTGCACAATTTGTTCAACGCACGGGGCGTCGACCGTTTCACACTCGCCGTCGACCGGGCTTATGCGGTTGACAGCGTGATGCAAGAGATTAAAGAGCGCTTCCAGAAAAGCTACAACATCAGCATCCAGACGACCGAAGCTTTCCGAAACAGCATCCTGGACCTGATGAACCAGTCCTTTCGCCTGTTCGATGTGCTCGGTTTGATCGGGGTGATCATCGGCGGGCTGGGGGTCATCAACACCCTGACCATGAACGTGATCGAGAGACAGCGCGAGATCGGCGGCCTGCGCTCGCTTGGCATGACCCGCCGCCAGGTGCTGAGGATGGTGCTGGCTGAGGCCCTGGGGCTGGGTTTGATGGGCGGTCTTTACGGGGTGCTGGTGGGCACGATGATCGCAAATGTGACGATCATCGGGACCAACATGATGATCGGCTACGACCTGGTGTACCGTTTTACCTCCAGCCCATACCTGATCAGCATTCTCATTGCGCTGGGCGCCGTCCAGCTCGCCGCCATCTCACCCGCCCGGCGCGCCGCAGGCGTCAACATCGTCGAGGCGATTAAACACGAATAACCACCTGCAAACAGGTTGAAAAGTAGAGAGCGCTTCATCAGGCGGGAAGGTG
>JADYYC010000156.1 GCA_020853835.1 Anaerolineales bacterium | reverse complement strand
TTAGCATCTCGAGTACCACCCGGGCCTTGAAATCTGGCGTGAACTTCCGTCTTTCTGTCATCTGGACCTCACTTCTAGAGTCTAATTCACCCTTAGCTATGTGTCCAGTTTTTGGGGTCCACTACAGCCCTCACCCCGGCCCTCTCCCAGGGGGAGAGGGGGTAGGGGGTTCTCTCAAGTTATATTCTTGGTTTCCTCAAACAGACGTAAAAGAGATCCTTCTTCTGTCGTGTTCGAACCGGCGCCGCTTGAAAATACCGGGGGGCCGCCCTCACCCCGGCCCTCTCCCAGGGGGAGAGGGGGTGGAGGAGTCTCTCAAGTTATATTCTTGGGTTGCACAAACTGACGTGGAAGAGATCCTTCTTCTGCCGTGTCGATACCGGCGCCGCTTGAAAATACCCGGGGGGCCGCCCTTATCCCCTCTCCCTTTGGGAGAGGGGGTAGGGGGTGAGGGCCTCTCACAAGCCATATTCCCGCCTTCCCTAAATCATCGCGAAATAGATCCTCCTTCCGTCGCTTCAATCTCAGCGCCGCGCGAGCCGCAAAGACTTCGGAAGTTTCCAAAACTTCCGAAGTCTTGATAATCCAGGGTCAATCCCCTTATCCCTCCAGCGCCGCGCGCACGCGGCGGGCGATGTCGGTGCGCACGCGCGTCAGGCGCCCGTCGTGCTCCAGCCGGATGTTATCCACGTAGAACCAGAGCTGCAGCGCGGCGCTGCCGCCGTCAAAGCGCTTGAACGTCACGCGCGGGTTTTTCCAGGCTTCGGGCAGCAGGCGGTACTCGCTCGTCAGCCAATCCACCAGCCCCAGCGCCATATCGTCCAGGCGCATCTCGGTCGGGTCGGTCGGGCGGATCATCTTGCCGCGCAGCGCCTCCCAGCGCTCCGCCAGCCGCTCGTTGCGCAATTGCCAGACCGACCGCAGTTGCTCGTTCTCGGTCGCCAGGGCGTAGGCGTCGTCCTGCTGCGCCCAAGCCTGCGAGGCGACCATCAGCGCCTCGAACGCCGCCTGGGTCGGGGCGAGGAAACCCTGCTTGATCTCCAGCTTCTCGGCGGCGGAGAAGCCCTGCGTTTCGCGCTCCTCGAGCCCCGCCGCGAGCGCCTCCAGCCGCTCGATGAACTCGACCAGCGCCGCGTTGAAATCGCGCTCCAGCTCCAGCTTGGCAATCGTCCCCCGGTAGCGGACGATATCCTGCAGGTGCGCAGGCTCGTCCCGCTGCGCCCCCGCTTCCATCTCCGCCAGGCGTCCCTGCACCGCCTCGATCTTCGCCTGCATATCGTCCACCAGCACGCCGGGGATGCTCATCGCCAGCCGCTTCAGCCGTTCTTCGACCTCCGCCATGTCCGCCTGGGGCGGCAGGCTGAACTCGATGTTATCGCGCTTTTCGACGGTGGGCTTGGTGATGTTGATGATCGTCAAGTTCGCAAGCTGCTTGTTGGGCATGAAGAGGGTGCAGTGCGATTCGAGCGAGTACATGCGCGTCGAGCGCAGCCCGAGCTCCTCCACCTCGCACACGCTGCCGTAAGCCAGTTGGAGCAGGTCGCCGCTGCGGTAGGCGGCCTCGACCACCAGGCTCATCCCGCTGAACAAGTTGGAGAGGCTGTCCTGGAGCGCCAGGCCGACCACCAGCCCGATCACGCCTGCCCCCACCAGCGCCGAGCTGATGTCCAGCCCCCACAGGGGCAGCACCATCAGAATGCCGACGACCACGATCGAGAGCGGGCCAAAGATGTTCAGGATCGGGATCAGGTTGTCGTCGATCTTGCTCTCGGTCTTTTCCGCCCAGCCCTTGCCGTAATACAGCACCACGTCTTTGATCAGCCGCCAGATCATGTAGAGCACGGTCAGGATCAGCGTGGTTTGCCAGAAGCGTTCCAGGAAGGCGATCAGGCTGGGCGGCAGCCGCAGCGTCTCCAGCGTGCGCACCAGCCCGTAGGCGGCGATCAGGACGATGGCGGGCTTGCGCAGGATCGCCAGCAGGATGCTCGCGATCTCGCCCGACATGCGGCGGGTGATGGCGCGCAGCAGGTAGGTCAGCAGCGCGTAGGCCAGAAGACAGATCAGGATCCAGCCCAGGGCGGTAAACAAAAACGCCGCCAGGGCGGGGTCGAGGCGGTCGAGCGGCGGGGGCAGCGTGATGGGGAAACCAAACAAGGTGATCATCGCAGGCATCCTCCCGGATGAATAATATCGATTTACGCAATTATAAAACGAAATGGGTTTGAGAGTATAATCAGTCTGAGATCCATGCTGAAATCCAACCCAACATCGAACCGCTGACCAACGGGGGGCAGGACCATGAAACCGCATCTTCACAATCCACACGAGCGCGCCATCGTCACGGTAGCCGGGCTGGCCGGGCTGTCGCTCCTGGTCGTTTTAGCCGCCTGGGGGCTTTCAACCGCGGGGCTTGTGGCGCAGGCCCTGGTCTGGATCGGGGTTGTCTTTTTTGCCCTGCTGACCCTGACGCTGATCGCGGTCTGGATGCTGGGGGCGCGCCAGGTCGGGCGGGCGCGGGCCTTTTTGGAGGGCGAACGCCCGCTCGTGCGCTGGACCTACACCGCGGGCGAGTGGCGGCAGCTCAAAGAGACGCTCTGGGCGGAGGAAAAGGGCGATTGGAAGCTCCAGTGGGGCTGCCTCGCCTTGTTATTGGGCGCCGCGGGTCTGCTGACCGGCGTCATGATCGGCCTGGACGAGGGCGGGCTGGCGGTCGTCGCCAGCGGGGCGGTCGGCCTGGCCCTGGGCGGGCTGGCCGGGGCCGTGATCGGTGGCTTTGTGGCGGGCGGAAATTACCTCGGCGCCCGGCGGGCTTACCGGCGCGCCGAGCCGGGGATGGTGGCCCTGGGGGTGGACGAGGTCTACGCTTCGGATGATTATTTTCGCGGGGATGGGGATGACAGTTACATCCGCGCCGCCGTGGTTCGCCCGGGGCGGCCGGCCACGCTTGAGCTCCAGCTTATCCAGCCGCCCCGGCCGCGCATGCCGCGCGAGGAAACGTGGGTCATCCCCCTGCCCGAACCGGTGATCGGCAAGGTCGAAGCGATCTTGCCGATCCTCGCGCGGGCTGAAGCCCCACAGCCGGATGATTAACCCAATGCGAATTCGGGTGTAAGAGCTTCACGTCACTGCGAGGGCAGTTTATGCCCGAAGCAGTCTCCGGGACGGGCCAGCGGAGAGATTGCTTCAGCCCAAAAAGCGGGCTTTGCAATGACATTCTCTGCTATCCCGCCCCTGCAAACCGTTTCGCCGGGCTTAGACGGTGCGGATGTCTTTGACCTCGAGCACGTGCGGGCTGATCAGTTTTTTGAGCGCCTCCTGATCCAACCCCTCGACCTTGAAGGTCAGCAGGCGGGTGTTAGGCGAGACGCCCGCAAACTGCCCAAAGGCGATGAAGTTGCCGCCCGCCTCGGCGATGGCCTGGGTGAGCCTGGCGAGCTGGCCGCGCTGCTCAGGGATCGTGGCGGTGACGCGCACGCCCGGCTCGCGGGCGCCCATCAGCTCCAGGAAGACCTTGAACAGGTTGGTCTCGGTGATCATCCCCACCACTTCGTCGTCGCGCGTCACCGGCAGCCCGCCGATCTTGTTATCGGCCATGACGCGAGCAGCCTCCTCGATGGGCGTGTCTTCGCTGACGCTGAAGACCTTTTTCGACATCACCTCGGCGACAGTCACCTTGCTGATCAGGTAATTGACCTCCCAGACGCTCAGCGACGAGGCTGACGACGGCGCAGCGTTGAGCAGGTCTTTTTCCGAGATGATCCCCACCATCTTACCGTCCTTGATCACCGGGGCGCGGCGGATGTGCTCGGTCCTGAGCAGGTTGAGCGCCTCGGTGATGGGCATTTTGGGGTTGACGGTGATCACCGGATGAGACATTCGTTCACCTACAAGCATGTAAACCTCCTGGATTTGATGGTTATTTTTTTACCCTCCCACCGGTTCAAGACCGGCGTGAGGCCAATTATAGTTTATTCTATGCCAGCCTGCCAGACCCTGCGCGGCTTTTCGGTTGGTT
>JADYYC010000155.1 GCA_020853835.1 Anaerolineales bacterium | reverse complement strand
GCGCCGCGTTATAACCTGTCGCTGGATATCGCTCAAGACTTGAAAAGCTTTCAAGGAAGCGCCAACGTGGATTTCACGAATAATGAGAATGTGGCGCTGGAGGCGTTATATTTTCGCCTGTTTCCAAACGGGGACGGCAGCTACGGCGATGGGGCGCTGCGCGTCCAGGCTGTGCGCCTCGCCGGGAAGCCGGTCGAAACCCGCCTCTCCCTCGGCGATACGGTATTGGAGGTGCCTTTGCCCCAGGCGCTGCAACCTGGCGAGGGCGTTGCGCTGGAGCTTGACTTTCAGGGTCAAATCCCGCAGGACTTTGGCGGCAGCGCCACTCCAGACGGTTACGGCATTTACAACCTCTCCGATGGCGTGTTGGCGCTCTCGGGCTGGTATCCGATCCTGGCGGTCTACGATGACGATGGCTGGAACCTGGATCCACCCTCGAAGATCGGCGATTCGGTCTACAGCGATGTGGGGTTCTATGAGGTGGAAATCAGTTATCCAGGCGACCTTGTCCTGGCGGCAACTGGCTTGAAGGTAGAGCAGGACGAAAGGCAGGGTACGATCACGGCTCGCTTTGAGAGCGGACCGGCGCGCGATTTCTTCATCGTCGCCAGCTCCGAGTTCGAGCTTGCCAGCCAAAAAGTGAACGATACGATCGTCAACTCCTATTATTTACCCGCAAATGAACGGGCTGGACGCAAGGCGCTGGCTGTTGCGAGTGAGGCGCTCGAGATCTATAACGACAAGTTTGGCCCCTACGTGTATCGTGAGTTAGATGTCGTGGCTGCGCCCATGCGCAATGCCCTGGGTGTCGAATTTCCAGGAATTGTCTTGATCGGCGCCAGGCTGTATGAAGACCCGGACAAGCCCGATTTTGACATCACCATTGCGCATGAGGTCGCCCACCAATGGTGGTACAGCACGGTCGGCAATGATGTGTTCGAGGAGCCCTGGCTGGACGAAGCGCTCGCGACCTACAGCTCCAGCATCTATTACGAATATGCGCTTGGGAGCGGTTATCAAGAAGGCCTGGAGGGCTACTGGCAGGGTCGCTATGAGCAGCTCAAATCCCAGGGGCGGGACGATCGAGTCACGGCCAGCCTGGATTATTTCGAGCGCCAGCCGGGCCAATCGTCATACGGCGGCGTGGTTTATATCAAAGGCGCCCTGTTCTTCAAAGCGCTGCGGGAAGAAATCGGCGACCGGGCTTTCTTCCAGGCTTTGGAGGCCTATTACAGCAAACACTCTTTTGGCATCGCCCGCGCTGCGGACTTGCTCGATGAATTCGAAACGGCTTCGGGGCGCGATCTCTCCGCCTTTTATGACCAATGGCTGTACTCGCCCCGTTGAGAGATAACTGGGCTTGTGCGCGTGTTGACGGAAAACTCGAACGCGTGTAAAATACCTGGGCTGAAAAATTGAAAGGGCCCATAGCGCAGTTGGGAGCGCGTCTCAATGGCATTGAGAAGGTCGAGGGTTCGAATCCCTCTGGGTCCACACAATTTTGCCATCAGCGGTTAGCGTATAGCTGACCGCTTTGAGGTCATAAGGCCATCGCAGGAGTAGTAGACCATCTGCCAGCGAGCCGGGAGGATAAGGTGTGAGCCCGGCAAGGTGTCCGCAGAGCACAGTCAAGCCAGGGTCGAACTCGCCTGCTGCCTGAAGCGAGAGTTTGAGCTTTGGGCTGGCCCCTGTGGTGAACCAGGCCCGGCGGGCCTATTAACCAGGGGCGGGTTTTGCCCGTTACAGCAATCTGGAGCGGCCGGTCTGGACGTAAGATCAACCTGCGATCTGACGATCACCAGACAGGCAAACAGGGTGGTACCGCGGAGTTCCCCTTCGTCCCTGGTCGACGGAGGGATTTTTATTTAACGGGTGTATCGGTCGCCTCTGGGCGCGTTCCGGGTAAAATTCTGAATATCGTCATCAGATCCGCAGCATGATCTGTGTCAGAACCGGCCCCTGGCCTGGAAGGGATAACCAATGTCTTTTCGCTGTCCTCAATGCCTGACCCCCGATACGCTGGAGATCATCCTGTCGATCGACATCCCGCCCGACCGGCGTTACGATGAGATCTCTCTTCAGGTGATCGGTTGTAAAGTGTGCACATTTCGTGGGTTGGCCGTTTATGAGGAGCTTATCAGCGCCGACGAGGTCGAAAGCTGGCATCACACTGGATATTGGGTCAGCCGCGATGCGGTTGAGGCGGTGCTCAAAGCAATACGCTCTTGCCCCGATCCTCACAACCCGCGCTGCACCTGCCCGGCTCATGCCAGCCTGGGCAAGAAAGATGTTTACGGAATCTGGCGCGGCCTGCTCGAGCTTGAACGCAGCCACACCTTTTCGATGCGGCTCTCGGCTGGCTGACCGGATTATCTATAGATGGAGAAAAGAATGACCGAACCTGCGTTTTATAACCACAAGGAAATCGAGCCCCGCTGGCAGAAGCGTTGGGAGCAAGACGGCTTGTATGAATCGAACATCGACCCGGCGCGCCCAAAGTTCTATGCGCTCACCATGCTTCCTTACCCTTCGGGCGATATGCACATCGGTCATTGGTATGCCATGACTCCCTCCGATGCGCGCGCCCGGTTTATGCGCATGCGCGGTTTTAATGTGCTTTTCCCGATGGGTTTTGACGCTTTTGGCCTGCCGGCCGAGAACGCTGCGATCCGGCACGGCATCCACCCGAAAAAGTGGACTTATGCCAACATCGACCGGATGCGCCAGCAGCTCAAAACCATGGGAACTATGTTCGACTGGCGCAGGGAAATCATTTCGTCTGACCCGAAGTATTACAAGTGGAACCAGTGGTTCTTTATCCAGCTATACAAGAACGGGCTGGCATATCGCAAGATGTCGCCGGTTGATTGGTGCCCGCACTGTAACACCACGCTGGCGCGCGAACAGGTATGGGGCGACGACCGGCATTGTGAGCGCTGTGGCACCCCGGTGATCAAGAGGAACCTGGAACAGTGGTTTTTCCGCACAACCAAATATGCTGACGAGCTGCTCGATTTCTCGCACATCGATTGGCCCGAGCGCGTCCGGACCCTGCAGCAAAACTGGATCGGGCGATCGGAAGGCGCTTCGGTTGTGTTTCACACTGAACAGGGCGACCCGCTGGAAGTCTTCACCACCCGGCCAGACACTCTGTGGGGCGCGACATTCATGGTTCTGGCGCCCGAGCACCCGCTTGTGGGCAAGATCACTTCGCCAACGCAAAAAGAGGCGGTCCAGGCATACATCGAACAGGCCATGCACCAGACGGATATTCAGCGCGAGGCTACGGACAAGGAGAAAACCGGCATCTTCACCGGAGGGTTTGCTATCAACCCGGTGAACCAGGAGCGCATCCCGATCTGGATTGCGGACTATGTGTTGATGACCTATGGGACGGGCGCCATCATGGCCGTGCCTTCGCACGATGAGCGCGACTTTGCGTTTGCGATCAAATTCGGCCTGCCCATCATC
>JADYYC010000154.1 GCA_020853835.1 Anaerolineales bacterium | reverse complement strand
TGGCGCTGTAACCCAGCTTTGTGCTAGAATCAGGGGAACATATTCGAAGGAGCGGGATATGGATGGAGAGCCAACCCAGGAAATGATCGAAGAGTGGCACCGCTGGTTTGCGATGTCCTGCAACAACCGCGCCTGGGACCTGATCGACCGGTCAGTGCGGACGGAGAAAGACAACCGCGAGATGCTGCTGAACGCCTACGCGGCGGTCTATCACTGGTCAAAAGCGGGTACGCTCGTGCATATAGCCCGGGCCGACATGCTGCTGGCGCGCGTCTACAGCCTGTTGAAAAAGCCCGAGGAGGCCATGATGTATGCGCGCGGGTGCCTGGCGTTCTTCGAGAAGGGCCAGGGCGAGGATTGGGACCTGGCTTACGCCCACGCCGAGATGGCCCTGGCGGCCTGGAGCGCGGATGACAAGCCGCTCTACATCCGCCATTACTACGCGGCTTACGAACTGGGAAAGGTGATCAAGGACGAGGAAGACCGCCTGATTTTCCAGGAAGAGTTCAAGCGCATACCCAAGCCGCACGAATAAATTCAATTCAATCCCCAAAATGACCCTGCAAGTGGAGCCATGCGCCGCTGGATAGAGCCGGAGGAGCCGTCCCCCTCGCCTGAGCTGCTCGAGCTGACCGGCGGGGAGCGCCTGGCTGCGCAGGCGCTCGCACGGCGCGGCCTGACCGACCCGGGGGCGGCGCGCGCCTTCCTGGACCCGCGCTTCTACGCCCAGGCCGCGCCCGAGGCGCTGCCCGGGATGGAGGCGGCGCTGGACCGGCTGGCGCGGGCGCTCGAACGGCGCGAGCCGGTGCTGGTATGGGGCGATTTCGACGTGGACGGGCAGACCGCGACCGCGCTGCTGGTCGACGCGCTGACCGAGCTGGGGGGCGCCGTGCGCTACCACGTCCCGGTGCGGGCGCGCGAATCGCACGGCGTGGGGTGGCAGGTGCTCGAACGCCTCATCGACGATCCGGAGGTCGCGCCAAAGGTGCTGCTGACCTGCGATACCGGGATCGCGGCCTTCGAAGCGCTCGAAAACGCGGCGGCGCGCGGCCTGGACGTGATCGTGACCGACCATCACGAGCTGGCGCGAGTTGGCGACCCGCCCCAGGCGCTCCTCCCGCCCGCGCTGGCGGTTGTGACGCCGCGCCGCCTGCCCGCCGATCACCCGCTGAGCGGGCTGCCCGGCGTGGGCGTGGCTTACAAGCTGGCAGAGGGGTTGTATCGGCGGCGCGGAATGCCGGATGGCGCGGATCGTCACCTGGACCTGGCGGCGCTGGGGATCGTGGCCGACGTGGCGCAGCAGACGGGCGACACACGCTGCCTGCTCCAGCTCGGGCTGGAGAAACTGCGCACGACCGAACGCGCCGGGCTGCGGGCGCTCTATGAGTACGCGGGCGTCAAACCGGAGGGTATTACCGAGGAACAGATCGGCTTTGTCCTCGGCCCGCGCCTCAACGCCCTGGGGCGGTTGGGGGACGCCAACCCGGCGGTCGAACTGCTGACCACGGCGGATCTGGGCCGGGCGCGCCTGATCGCCCTCGAACTGGAGGGTCTGAACAGCCGCCGGCAGCTGCTCACGAGCAATGTGCTGCAGGGGGCGCTGGCGCAGATCGAGCGCGAACCGGCGCTGGCCGAGATGGAGGCGTTGGTGCTGGCGCACCCGGCCTGGGAAGCCGGGGTGGTAGGGATCGTCGCCAGCCGCCTGGTGGAGCTGTATGGCAAACCCGTGCTGCTGATCTCCGCCGCGGGAAATGGGCCGGCGCGCGGCTCGGCCCGCTCGATCGAAGGGGTGGACGTCACCGCTGCGCTGGCGGCCGTGAACGCCGCCCGCCCGGGGATGCTGCTGAGCTATGGCGGGCACGCTATGGCGGCCGGGTTTGCGATCGCGCCGGAGGACATCCCCGAGTTTCGCTCCCGGCTCGCCCGGATGGTGGGTGAGCAGATGGCTGAGCGCAAGGTCGAACCGCCCGGGCTGCGCATTGAATCATACCTGGAATGGGGCAAACTGAGCCTGGACCTGGCCGTCTCGCTCGAGCGGCTGGCGCCGTTTGGCGCGGGGAACCCGGCCCCAGTGCTGGCGACGCGCGGCCTGCGGCTGGCGAGCGCCACATCGTTCGGACGCCAGCGGGATCACCTGCAGCTCGTGGTCGAGGACGAGCAGGGCCTGGCACGGCGCGTGATCTGGTGGGGGGCGGGCGGGGACGAATTCTCCGAGCGCCTGCCCGAGACCCCCTTTGACCTGGCTTACACCCTGCGCGCTTCGGCGTACCGCGGCGAGCCCGAGCTCACGCTGCTGTTCGAAGATATTCGCATAGACGAAAGCGTTCTCGAGCTGGTCCTCGAAAAACCAGGCCTCGAGCTTATCGACTGCCGCGGCCGCTCCGGCCCGCTCTCCAGGCTGCGCGCGGTTATGGCCGGCGCGCCCGATCACGACCTGCAAATTTGCGCCGAAGGCGAGCATCCCGCCTGGCTGCGCGGCCGCCTCGGCGGGCAGGCGCCCGTCCGCCGGCGTGATCAGATCGGCGCCTGCAACACGCTGGTTGTCTGGAGCGCCCCGCCCGGCCCGGCCGAGCTGCGCCGGGCGCTCGCCGCAGCCCGGCCCTCCCGGTTGGTCCTTTTTTGCATTGACCCGAAAACCAGCCAGGCGGACGTCTTTCTGAACCGGCTGGCAGGATTGGTGAAATTTGCGCTCTCGAAACAGGGCGGGCTGACCAGCCTGTCCGCGCTGGCAGCGGAGACAGCCCAGACCGAGATCGCCGTCCGGTTCGGGCTGGAGTGGCTCAAGGCGATGGGGGGCATCGATTTCTATTTCCTGGAGGGGGCGGAACTGCCGCCTGTGGAAAATCAGCCCGACGAAGCCGATTTGCAACTCCTGGCGGGAAAGGCGAAAGACCCTGCCCAGGCCGTGGCCTGGCGCGCACAGCTAAGCATGCTGCTCGAAGAAACGCAGGCTTACCGCCGCTATCTGCAAAGGGCGCCGGTTGAAACGCTGGTTTGAGATGGAAATTTGAGGTCTGGCTTGGCAGAAAGCTGCTAACTTTTCCCCTGCGGCGCTGGTATTTCGCCGTCCACCGCCCGGATCGCCCGCAGCAGCGCCTCATATTCCTCGTGGCAGTCGTGGCAGCGCTCGAGGTGAAGCTGGATGAGCGGGTAGATGCGCTCGACGTCCTCGCCGCGCAGATCGAGCTCGGCGTAATGGTCGACCAGCTCGTGCACCTCGTCGCAAGGCAGCTCGTCATCGTTGGTGTCCTCGAGCATAGACAGCAAAATGCGCACAAGCGAACCGGCTTGTGGCTGCTCGGGGACGTTCTTCGAAGGATCCTTCTCGTTTTCCATAGCGCTTCGTTCTTTTGACAGGTCGAAGACCGGCTTTCTTACCTGCCTTCGAGGGCCGCCAGCACGTCCTCCGGCTCCAGGTGGCGCTCCGCCAGGCGGGCTTTCACGCGCAGCCGGGCGTCGTGGAGCAGCTTGTACAGCGCGTTGCGGTTGGTGCCGAGCTGGCGGGCGGCTTCGTCCATGGGCATCTCGTGATAGAACAGAGCCAGGATCGCCTGGCGCTGTTTTTCGCTCAGCTCCTCGGCGATGATCTGCTCCACCTGGCCCACCAGCTCGGCCGCTTCGGCCTGGCTCTCGGGGCTCAGGCCGGAGCTGGCGGAGAGGCGCGGCGGGGGCGGCTTGTCGGGGTCTTCGAGCAGGCTTTCGAGCGAGACGTTTTCCCAGCGCTTGCGGCGCAGCTCGGTGAACGCCAGGCGCACCGCGATCTTCTGCGCCCAGGTGGTGAACTGGCTGCGCCCTTCGAACGTGTCCAACCGGTCGAGCACGCGCAGCAGCGTCTCCTGGGCGATATCTTGCACGAGCGCGCTGAAGTGCGGGTCGGCGGGCGACAGGTAAGGGCTCAGGGCGTAGGGCAGACCGCGCTCGATGACGGCCTTCAGGTCGCTCAGGGCCTGCGACTGGGCGAGGCCGTTCGAGGTGAGATCAGCGAGCCATTGTTCGTTGGTGCGGCGGGTCATCAGGAGCGAATTATAAAGGAGAATGGTAAAATCGTAGGATGTTCAAACCGTTTGGTGGGTGGAAAATGGATGGAGGTGGAACTTGTTTTTTGCGCTGATCATGGCGGGCGGATCGGGGACGCGACTGTGGCCGATGAGCCGCGAGCAAAGGCCAAAGCAGTCGCTGCGGCTGGTCGGCGGGCGGAGCATGTTTCAACATGCCTTCGACCGCATCGCGCCGCTTTTCCCGCCCGAAAATATCTGGGTGGTCACGCGGGGCGAGCACGCCCCGGATCTTCAAGAGCAGGCGCCCGAGCTGCTGCCGGACTGCTTTATCCTGGAACCGGAGGGGCGCGGCACCGCGCCCGCGATTGGGCTGGCGGCGGTGCACTTCTACCGCCGCGACCCGGAATCGGTGATGGTGGTGCTGACCGCCGACCATTACATCGCCGACCGTGAGCGTTTCCGGCAGGCGCTGGGCGCGGCCGAACAGCTCGCCCTGGAGGGTCACCTGGTCACGCTGGGTATCCACCCCAGCGCGCCTTCGACCGCTTACGGCTACATCGAACAGGGCGAGGCCATCGCCCAGGTGAAGGGGTTCGACGCCTACCGCGTGCGGGCGTTCACCGAGAAACCCAACCAGGAGGTCGCCGAGCACATGGTCGCGAGCGGCGCCTATTCCTGGAACAGCGGGATGTTTATCTGGAAGACAAGCCGCATCCTGGACGAGCTGCGCCGCCAGATGCCCGAGTTCTACGAGCAGCTCATGGCGGTGGAGGCCGCCATTGGCAGCCCCGCCTACGCCGAGGCGCTGGCGAGGGTCTGGCCGCAGGTCAAGAAGCAGACCATCGACTACGGCGTGATGGAACACGCCGAGGACGTGGTGGTGATCCCGGTCGAGATCGGCTGGAGCGACAT
>JADYYC010000153.1 GCA_020853835.1 Anaerolineales bacterium | reverse complement strand
GGATCGTCGAAGGTGCAGTTCAAACCGCAAAAGCCCGGGCTGCCTGGCTCAGTGGTGAGTGGCGCTCTTTGTGCGCACGCCGCTCAACTCTCCCCCTGGCTATCTGACATCTTTTGCCTGCACACAAGGAATCCAGGCGTGGATCAATTCTCACCAGTCAGCAGGCGGCGCAGATGCTCCACCAATTCAGCTTGTGGAATGGTCTGCTGCTCGCCGAATCTCAGATCCTTCACTGTTACCTGACCCTGAGCCAGTTCGGTGGGTCCCATCACCAGGATGATCCGGAAACCCATCCGGTCTCCATATTTGAATTGGGTCGCGAGTTTGGTGATCTGCGGATAGACGGCGGTGGAGAAGCCGGCGCGGCGCAGGCTGGCAGCCAGCTCGAATGAGCGGTGCAGGGTGCTCTCGTCAAAAGCAGTGACCAGTATGCTCGCGGGGGAGGCGCCTATATCAGAGGGGAGGGCGTGAAATTTCTTGAGCACCAGGCTGATGACCAGGTCGCCCATCGCAAAACCGACCGCTGGGAGCAGGTCTCCGCCCACGGCGGCTACCAGATTGTCATAGCGCCCGCCTCCCAGGATAGCCCGAAACTCACCGTCATTGTCCCAGGCTTCAAACACCGTCCCGGTATAGTAATCTAACCCGCGCACAATGTGGGGCGCAAAGCGCACATAATCCTTAAGATCCAGGGCATCGATCAGTTCGAAGCAATCCACCAGGCTTGGCGACTTGCGCCACAGTTCCTGATCCTCCAGCAGGTTTTTCAACCCTTGCAGTTGGGCTGCGTTTAAACCTATCTCGAATGCGTAAGCCTCCCAGTTTTCATTGGACAGCTTGTCCCGGCGGTCGATCAGGCGGAAAACGGATTTGCTCAGTTCTTCCGGGACTTCCATCCTGGCCAGCTCGCTGGCGAGCAGGGCGCGGTTGTTGACCAATATACGAACCTGATCCGGCTGCAAGCCTGCCTGTTGCAGGAAGGATGCTGCAACTGCCACCATCTCGGCATCTGCCTGAGGGGAGTCCACACCGATTAAATCAACATTCCACTGGAAGAATTCGCGCGTCCGGCCTTTCTGGGGCCTTTCATAACGCCAGCAAGGCCCCCACGACCACCAGCGCAGCGGGTAAACAAGTTGTTTTTGACGCTGGGCAATCATGCGCGCCAGGCTGGGGGTCAGCTCGGGGCGAAGAGTAATCAGATCACCGCCGCGGTCGGGAAAGACAAAAGCCTGCTCTTTCACCAACTCTTCACCCGACTTGGCTGCGTAAAGTTCAAGCGGTTCAAGAAAAGGAGCATCCCATTCCTGATAACCAAACGATTCAGAGACCTTCCTGGCGGTGGCATACAAGAAATTACGCACCGCCATCGCTTCAGGGTAATAGTCACGGGTGCCTTTGACAGATTGAATGGTTGATTTCATGCTGTGAATTCTGGCCTTCCACGGTGATGTAAGTGGAAGGATTTTAACATGAAAAGCCCGGGCTGGATGCAAGCCGGATCATTATTTCTTTAATGCAATAAAATCGAAAAAATGTTATATTGTGATTATGTGAATATGGATATATTCTGTAAAAGATTCGTGTAAAAATGGTGGGTTCAAGGAGATCCAGATGAAGAAGATTGTCAGTAGCCAAAAATATATTTTTACAATAGGTTCGGTCATGTTGGGTGGGATACTGACTCTGGTCTATCTTGCTTGGTGGGGCCCGATTGAATCTGTGCGCGCAGCCACGCCAATTTATGTGCGTCCGGATGGCAATGATTCGCTTTGCAACGGCCAATATAACCTGCCGTACAGCGGGAATGCAGATTGTGCTTTTGCCACAATTACATATGGCATCAGCCAGGTGGACCTGGGCGGGTTTGTCTATGTGGCTGGTGGAACGTATAACGAATCACTTGTGCTTAATCGAGCGATAACGGTATCGATGACCTCCAGCCTGACGCTGAATGGAAACATCGACCTGCAGCAGGGCGCGCTCGTAGCGCCGCAAGGGACGTTGACATTGACTGGCAATTACGCCAGGAGTCCTAACGGCGTCTTCCGCTCAAATCAAGGCACATTGGTCATGAATGGCGCCAGCCAACAATCCATCGGCGGGAATGCCGTCACGTCTTTTTACCACATCGTGATCAATAACCCGCAACACGTCCGGCTTGATTTCAACGAGAGCGTGTTCATGACGGTTACTTTGCAATCGGGCAACCTTCTTCTAGGCTCATACTCGCTTGAGATTGCGCCACAAGGTAAGGTTGTCGGCTCATTTTCGGCTTCGAACATGATTGCGACGCACGGGAACGGAATGGTTTGTAAGGTTTTTCGCTCTGACGAAAGCGTACCACCTGAGGGCCTGACTTTTGACTTTCCGATTGGTGATCGAACCGGCACGCCGGAGTATTCACCAACAAAAATCACACTCAACAGCGGCACCTTGCTGTCGTATCCACGGATTTGTGTACGTGTAGTCAATCAGCGTAAGACAGAGAATTTCTTCCCTTTTCATCTATTACGCTACTGGGTGACGAACAGCAAAGACATCAACAATATTTCCGCGACGACGATTTTCACCTATACTCAAAGCGATGTGGTAGGGACGGAGAGCCTGCTGCATGGGATACAGTACATCAATCATGCCTGGGAACTCGGTCCTTTTGTGAACCCCGCTAATCACTCTTTCACCAAGACTGCCGCTTCATTCTCGGACTTCTCGGCGGGGGGAAATAACACCACAATCACGATTACTGCATTCGAGGCGACCCCGCTCTTAAACGCGATCCGGCTTGACTGGATTACCACTTACGAAGAGAACGTCCAGGGGTTCAACGTTTACCGTTCAACAACGAACACACCGAATCAAAAGCTCAATAATACTTTGATCCCTTCGATCTCGGGTGGGGGGATCTCCCCCGGTGGGGCGTACACATTTACCGATTCCACTGCAAGCCCCGGAGTGCTGTATAAATATTGGGTCCAGGTCGTTACAGCCAGCACGACCGAGTTTTTTGGCCCGGTCGAGGCAATCTGGTACAACTACCTTTTCATACCGCTCATCCAGCGTTAGTCATAGATTGATAAATTTCTAACTGATATTGCTGAATGATAAAAAGCCCGTGAAGGCGGGCTTTTTATCATTATGAGCATGGGCGAAAAAAACCGCTTCGCCAGCGAGCTTATTTTAATATGATTTCAGTCTGAGGACGCCCGAGAAACTTGGCCCCAGCCTCGGTCACGATCACATCTTCTTCAATTCCGATGTACCCATATCCGGGTACGACCAGGCCCGGCTCGATGGTGTAGACCTGTCCTGATTCAAGCGGGTAACGAGGCGCATCGCCATAACGGTCCCATTCAGGGCCAAGCACCCCTGCGCCGTCATGCGCCAGCCGCCCCAGATGATGTCCGGTAGCGTACATGTATTCCGGGTAGCCGGCCTGCACGATCACCTTTCGGGCAACTGCATCCACGTCTTTGCCTAAGACGCCTGGTTTCATCACCTGCGCGGCCGCCTGGATGGCATGGACGACCGTGTCAAAACCGTGCTGGACCGGTTCAGGCGCTCTGGTTTCACCGGGTTTCATAAAATACATCACGCGTTGGATATCCGAGCAATAGTCGTCCTGTTTGACGCCGAAGTCAAAGTGCAAGATGTGACCGGCCTGTAGCACGATACCTGTTGGCCCCGAATGACCTACAGGTGAATCGGGCCCAGCATTGACTGCCGGGCACGAATTGACCTCCCAGGCTGGCTCGACACCGTAAGCATCGAGTTTATCATGCATAAAGCGCGCGATCTCTTGCTCGCACATGCCCGGCGCGGCGTAATCAAAAGTCTGGTCATAGATCTGCAGGGCCGTATCCACCGCTTTTTGTATGCGCGTGACTTCGGCTGGAGTCTTCCGGCTGCGCAGAGCGGCGATGATCTTTTCCGCTGAGATCAACCTTGTTGACCAGGGTGTCTCATCTAAAAGGTTTTGAAGAATCAGGTACATCCCATGGGATAAACCATCAGCCAACACGTCATTGGCCGAATAATTGACTGCAATCTGTCCTGGCTGCAACCTGTCGAGTGTTTCCAACAAAGCCGGCTGGATTGACTGGTGATAGGGGATGACGACCGGGTAAGCGCCCGTGCGCTGGGCCGTCTCTGCCTCGAAATGGCCCAGGATGACAATGCGCTCGCCTTGACGCGTCAGGATCAACGCGCTTTGCCAGGTCAGGTCGTGGCCATAAATGAGCGGTAACACGGGATCACCGCTGGCGGGTGTCTCACGTACAAAGGTTAGCCAGGCATCAACTTGCATTTCCTGCAGGATTTCGATCGCCTGGGTGACTTTTTCAATGACAAGCTGGTCGGTCATCTACCTGACTCCATTTTCTTATGGCAGCGACAGGCTGGTATGGATTGTGCCAGCGCGCTCGCTCATGATGTGGATTTCCAAAGTATCCCCCGGTTTACCATGTACCACCCACTCGGCCACAGCCCGGTTATCGGTAGGAGACGCCCCCCAAAGCGAGTCTGTATCAAGTTTGTTGCTCCGGCCTTCGAGGTGCCCAAGCTCAAGCTCGACCTTCCCGCCGATCAACTCTACGCCTGACCCGAGATCCAGGCGAACACGCACCGCGCGCATTGCTTTGCGCTTCTTCCCCTGCTTGCTGGTGAAAGTGGGTAGAAACCCCGAGTTTTCGATCACGAGCGTCAGATGGTAATTGCCTTCACCGGTTGGGACCGCTTTCAGGGTGTGGATGGTGAGTTTTGGCAGGAGTTCGCCCAGGGTAATCGCAAAGCGGGTGTTTCGTTCGGCCTCAGCGCCGATCAGATGCACAGGGGGGTTCAGCCAGGTGTACATCTGATCCCACCCACCGAGTTCCACCTGACCTAGTTGGGGATGCTCAAAAGGGTGCCAATCGACATAGCCGGTTTTGGCGGTGTGTTCGTCGACCCAGCTCAAGATTTTTATATCGTCTTCGTGTGGGTGATCACGAAACCATTCAAGGAACTTGCGCTCTTTTATCCCTGTTTCGTCGGGCAAATCCCAGAGCTCGATCGTAAACGCATAGATGCCGAGATGGTCGAAAAGCCAGTCGTCAAATGCGCCGGTAGTGATCTCTTTTGGGTGGTACTTGAAATCGTGAAAGGTGGAAACCGAGGGATAGCCGGTCATTTCGGTGCCGATTTGACCGATCTTCTTATAAACCCAGAGGTCAGCCGTTTCCATTTCGTCGTCCGCCTGGGTGCTGTAACAGCGTAAAATCACCCGGCTGAAGGTATGGTAGGCGACAGCCAGGTTGATATTCGGGTGCTGAACAATAAAATCCACTAGGGCGCGCGTTTCTTTTTCTGAGGTGGGGTAGGGACCGGAACCTTGCTGGTCTGCCTCGCCGCGCCATTCAAAAGGAAAATTGCGATTGAAGTCCAACCCTTCCACCGGGTTAGCGATTTTAATCGTATACCCGTCAAATCGCTCGAGCTGGCCTTCCGGAAGCAGGCGATAGAAAACCCCCTCATGTTCGTAGGGACGGCGCTTCTCCATCAACCTGGGGTCTAACGAACTGATCTTCCAGTCGCCGTTTGGATCGGGGATGCGCATTTGCAGCACCCGCCCATCTCCATCGATATCGGCTTCGTGCAGCCCCTCCGCCAGGTCAGACCAGGGATACGGCCTGACGCCAGACCGCAGATAGCGCGGGTGCTCCGCCATGGCTAGAGCTGCTCCGTCTGGGTTGACGCGGGGCACGATGTAAAATGTCGAACGGTCCAGGAGGCGGGTGCATTGAGCGTCCTTTCCATAACCGCATAACAGGGTATGGGCGATGCGCAGCAGAGTCGTTGTGCCCGCGATTTCCGTGGCGTGGATGTTGGCGTCTAACCAGACGGCCGGTTTCTCATTGTCAGGGCCTGTTTCCTGGTTGGTCAGAGCCAGCAGCCAGATCGGGCGTTCTTGGAAGCTTTGACCAATTTTGATGAGCCTTGTCAGGGAGGGGAATTCTGATGTCCAGTTTTTTAAAATCGTCTCAACTTCTTGATTTGTGAAATAGTGGTTAAAATTCATCAATACCTCGATGAGGTTGAACTTAATCGACAAAATAACTGCGACAGGCCTCGTCTAAGAGGTCAGGCGTCAGTCGAAGCGGGCTGTTTTCATATTCGCAAAGCGTGACCACGATCCTCAAGAGATCGCGAGGGTGGACAGCTTGAAGCTTGCGCCCTGATTCCCGATACCATCTCTGCAGTAAGTAGATAAAAGAATCTTTTTCAAAGGGCAGGCTGAGCTGTTTTGCTATGCTCACAAAGATCTGGAAGAACAGCTTTTCATCAGGCGGATGGACACACACCTTCATGTGAATCCGGCGTAGAAAGGCATCGTCAACAAGCTCGGATGGTTCCAGGTTGGTGCTAAAAACGGTCAACTGTCTGAACGGGACGACGATCGTCTGCCCACTTTGCAGGCGCAAGAAGTCGATCATGCTCTCCAGGGGCACGATCCAGCGATTGAGCAGGTCAGAAGTGCTGACTTGCTGCCGCCCAAAATCATCGATCAGGAACATGCCCCCGTTGGCTTTGAGCTGCAAGGGGGCCTCGTAGAATTTCGAGATCGGGTCGAAGCGCAGGTCAAGGGCGTCCATCTTCAGTTCGCCGCCCACCGTTACCGCCGGGCGTTCGATCAATGCCCATCGCTGATCGAATCTGCCGAGTTCGGATGTGCGCCCATTTTGGGTTGCGACTGTTTTGTGCACCAGCCGGTCAAAAATCTGGATAATTTGACCGCCTGCCGTGATGGCATAAGGCACCCAGATCGGATCGGTGCCAGAGATCATCCCCGCAATTGCCATGGCAATTGTAGTTTTCCCATTTCCTGGAGGCCCGTAAAGAAAAAGCGAGGTGCCATAATTTACCGCTGGACCAATCTGACGGTGGAATCTCTCTGGAAGCACGAGGTGAGAGAGAGACTGTTTGACCTGCTCTGGCGTAACTTTGGCTTTGCGGCGGGTTTGCAGTTCGATGCCCCGGTTGTAATACGGAATAGCAACGGGCACCGGACCGACATACTGGCTGCGTTCCATTGAGCCTCTGGCACGCAGCTCCCCAGCTTCGGTCAAGGAGTATACGTTGCCAAGCCGGCCTAATTCTACGGTTGCTTTGGAGACCTCGACCAGGTGCTCCTTTTGCATCCACAGAAGGATGTCATCGATGATGGCTTTGGGCACTTTGAGGACTTCGGTGAAGCGCGAGAGGGCAACATTGCCTTCGTTGTAGAGCAGGCGGAATATCAGATCGATGACGAGGTTTTGGGGAACATGCAGATCATCGATCGTTCGAGGTTCCATCAAGATGCTTTTTAATGACGTTGTCTGTGTCACGAGCACCTCTGTTTCCGACCAAGGTTGAATTTATTTTTGTTCCAGCACATTTTCTTCACTTTCTTCATGAAAAGTGAACAATCCACCAATCGATTGGCGTGTCGCATTTCTCCAGATCGCTTCAGCAAAGATCGGGGCAACCGAAAGGATCTCGAGCTTAGGGTCTCTTCTCGCTTCAGGGATCGGCACTGTATTGGTTGTGATGATTTTGGTTATCTGAGGAACGCGGCACAGGTTCTCGAGCGATGAGCCGGCGAATAAGCCGTGCGTACAAATGACGAGAATTTCCTCGATGCCCAAATACACAAGCATCTTGCACAGCTCGAGCACGGTCGTCCCGGTTACAATTTCGTCATCATAGATGACAGCACGCCGGAAACCTGATACCTGTCTTTCGAGCGTCTCCCCAATGACAACTTCGTTATCAGAAATGCGCTCTTTTTGCGCCGCAGCCAGTGAAAATCCAAGCTGGAAGGCAAATCTTCCGGCTGGTTTTGCCCGTCCGATATCTGGAGAGACAATGACGGTTTCATCCGGCTTATATTTTCTGTCTTGGACGTAACGGATGAACAGATGGCGCGCGGTAAGCGGGTCGGTGGGCACGCTGAAAAAACCGTGTACCTGGGGGGAGTGGAGCGTCATGGTCATGCAATGGGTCATCCCCGCCGTCACCAGCAAGTCTGCCACAAGCCGAGAGGTGATGGATATGCGTGGCGCGTCTTTCTTATCTGAGCGGGCATAAGAGAAAAACGGGATGATGGCGTGAATCTGAGATGCTCCTGCGCTGCGCGCGATGTCGAGCATCATCATTAACTCCATCAAGTTGTCGCTGACTGGGGGGATAAGCGATTGAACGATATATACTTTGCGCTCCCGGACGCTTGCCCCAAGTTGGACATATAAATTATCGTTGCTGAACCGGTTGAAAAAGGTTGGGTCTAGCGGCAAGTTGAGGTGAGAAGCAATTCCTGCTGCCAGAACGGGGTGTGATTGGCCGCTAAAAATCCGCACGTCATTTTTATCCAGGCTACCCATATGCTCCCTCCGCGGGTGATTTTAAGCACAACTGCATGGTTTTTCTCCTGGAAAGGATAGATAAACACGCATGGCAACGTCTATTGTACCATTCACGCCTTCAAATAGCCTGCCGGTTCAGTTTGCACAATCCTTTCAAATATGCTATGATAAACGGCGAATTTGCAATATCCAGACCAGTCAATGACGGAGAGACTGATTACGTTCAACTTATGAGATCAAACATCAACCGGCGCGACTTTCTTAAGCTGTTTGGAGCTGCTGCGATTGGGTTTGGTTTTCGCGACTTTCCCCCTGGTGGCGATCCTGCAGGAAAGAGACCACCCTCCTTCGACCTTGGAAGAACCATCTATTCCATCCGCTATTATGACCAGCCGTCAACCTCTGGCATGGAGCTGGGATATTATATTCGAGACGAGATCGTAGAGATTCTCGAAGAGAGGATCGGCGATCCAAAACCAACCATCAATCCGGTCTGGTTGCGCTCGAAGGATGGATGGATGCATTCCGGTTTTGTTCAGCCGGTGGAGAATAAGAAAAACGAACCCCTGAAAAAAATCCCAAATGGTGGTGCGCTGATGGAAGTCACAGTGCCCTTTACCCAGGCATGGTCGATCGACGACCGGGGTTGGAAGCGCAAGTACCGCTGCTATTATGGCAGTACTTATTGGGTTACAAACGTATTTTCGGGGGTTAACGACACGTATTGGTATCAGATCTTCGACGAGCGTTATCGCGAGCTTTATGCGGTCGACGCTGCTGACTTGCGCCTGATCCAGGCGGATGAACTGACAAAGATCTCGCCTGACGTGAGAGATAAGCACATTGAGATCGATTTAATACGCCAGCGTCTGACCGCTTTTGAGTACGGCAAGCCGATCTTCACTACCCCCACCGCAACCGGATCTTTTGAGGGCGATACCCCAATTGGTGAGTTCCGGGTGGAACGAAAGACGCCCACCCGGCATATGGCTTCGAATCTGACAGGAAACGAATTTGATCTTCCCGGCGTCCCGTGGGTGTGCTATATCTCTTGGACGGGGGTCGCATTTCACGGAACGTATTGGCACAACAACTATGGCACGCCTCAAAGTCACGGGTGCATCAACCTGACACCAGAAGCCTCTAAATGGGTTTATCGTTGGACCGACCCCTTTGCGCCCGCAGACGAAGATTATGTCGAAGCGGACCAGGGCACGCCCGTTATCGTGTATGAATCGTGAATTTTTCCAGCCAAAGGAATGAAACTTGAAGTCACCGACCTATAGAAAAGCCGCGACATGCGGCAAGCTTGGACTGCTGGCCATAATTGGTTTTTCATTGCTGCTTGGGGGTTGCATCACGATCGTCGCTCCAACGCCAGAACCCAGCAATACGCCGCCCGTTTTGGTTATCACCCAGGTGGTGACCGAAATCATTCCCCCTTCACCACTTCCAGCAACGCCGACCCTGCCAAATACCAGCACGCCCGAACCTCCAACGCCCACCCCAACTTTCGACCCGCTTTCAGCGCCGATTTACTACCCTTTAAAAGATTGCGTGGCTTCACGTTTGCACATCGGCGACATGGCGATGGTTTCGCTGCAGGGCGGTCCTAATGGTATCCGTTATGGGCGTGACCTCTACTACGATACCATCATCGCCTATGCTCAACCAGGAGCTTTACTGGAAATTACCAACGGTCCGTGGTGCAGCCGGGGATGGATCGTATGGATGGTGCGCATGCAGGACGGTACAGTGGGATATACCCCCGAAGGCAATGGGGAAGAATACTGGTTACTGCCCACACGACCTTGAAAACGCATATATGCGACCGGAATACACAAAGGAGCATCACTTGATATCTCTTTTTCGATTAAAAACATGGCTGATCTTGACGGTGCTTTTAGGGTTGGGTGGAGCGCTTACAGCCTGTGTTACCACAACCGCGCAACCTGTTAAAAACGAAGCCAGCGTGCAGCCCGTGGTTCTCATTACGCAGGTGGTCACCCAAATTGTCGCCACCCCGACGATCACGCCCGTACCCCCGCCGACTTCCGCAGCGGCACACGCCACTGCGCCAGCTTCATCTGGCGGTTACGATCCTTTCTCAGCCCCGATCTATTACCCAATCCAGGGTTGTTTTGCTTCACGGCTGCATGTCGGTGACGTTGCGTTTGTTGCCAATGGCGCAGGGGTGATCGGCATTCACCAGACGCGTGATATTGGGTATGCCCCAATGTGGCGCTATCTGGAGGCTGGGGAACTGATGGATATCATTAAGGGACCGTGGTGTGACCGTGGCGCTCTGGTTTGGAAAGTAGCCACACACGATGGTTATATTGGTTTTGTTCCAGAAGGCGATGGCAACACGTACTGGCTTCTACCCATGCCCCCCAACACTGAACCAGTGCTGTCAAAAGAATCGCTAAAATTGCGCAAGTTCTTACCGCCGGGCGAATCGCTCACCGTGATAAATTCGAACCGGTCGTATTGCCGCTAAACGATAACCTGCCATGATAAAACCTCACAGGCGCATGGACAAGATCTCCACTTGCCTGTGAGGTTTTTTAATACCCCGCGACTTCAGGCTTTCGCCAGGTTTAGATCAGCTATCCACTCGTTTCACCAGTTGGATGCTCAACCAGACCGCCACCACTGAGAAAACCAGATAAAAAACCAGGTAGAGGATCCAGGGGGAGACCAATACAAGCTCGGTGTTGTTACTCAACGGAATATGCGCCAGGAAAAAGTTGTGCTGGTCGATCAATATGTATTCCGTTCCGATCATGGTTCCGAGAGGCGTGACCGCCAATAATAGCCAGCCGATGAAAATAAGAACTGATTCGGTGATGAGAGCATTTTCTGGAAACCCTCCTGTGTAGATCGTTCCAAAGAGGATCAGGAGGATCATCGCAATGATCGGAACGCCAAAAACCAGAAAGATCGTGATGGCATAAGACAGCGCCGTTGCGATCAGGGTGCGCCGGATCAGGCTCGAAAGCAGCATCCCAAGCGCGCTGAACGCCGCAGCAGTGACGATTAGCAGCAAGGTCGCCAGGCCAATCTCTTGCCAGGTTGCACTGCCGATGAGGTACGCAGGCGCTTGCAGCGGGATGGAAGTAAACAGCAACAGAAAAATGAAAAGCAAGCCCGGCAGGTATTTACCCAGGACAAGCTGCCCTGCCGGCAGAAGGGTGACACGCAGCAGGTCGAAGGTCTGGCGTTCACGCTCATTCGAGATTGCGCCGCTGGTCAGAGCGGGGGCAACGAAGCTCACCATGACAAGCTCGATCCAGACCACCAGCCCGAAGATGGCTTTTCCAAACAGACGGCGGTCCTCCAAATTGTTGGTTTGGGTGAGCTGTGAGACAAAGAACAAGTAAGCGCCACTGACGGCCAGAATCAAGACCAGCAAATGGGCCGTGATGAGAATAAAGGAGCGATGACCGCGCATGCGCGTTCGAAAGTCCTTGAGCACCACCGGGTTCTTCCAGAAAAACAGCGATGAAGCCTTCTCGTTCAGGATACAACCCCCTTTGTTGTGCGCATAAACACTTCTTCCAGATCGCGCTCGTCTTCTCTAAAATGCAGCACCTGGATATTGTTTCCGACCAACGAAGCCAGAACGGCGCTTAAGGCCTGATCGCTGCCATCGAACTCAAACAGGACCTTCTGCCGCTTGCTGCCATTCCTATCATCGATTGTCTGGATCTCGGATATCGATGAATGGCTGCGGAGCAAATCGGCTGCGTGGTCGGCCTGCTCGAGGACGGTCATCTCTACCCGGCGCCGCGGCAATACGCGCAGGTGCAACTCTTCCAGCGCACCAACTGCCAGGAGCGAACCTGCCTCGATGATCCCAACCCGGCTGCAGATTTCGGCGACGTCGGAGAGGATATGGGTCGAGAAGAAGATCGTCTTTCCCATCTTACTCAACTCTACCAGGAGGGCGCGAATTTCAATGCGGGCGCGGGGATCGAGCCCTGCCGCGGGTTCGTCCAGTATCAGCACACGGGGGTCATGGATCAACGTGCGCGCCAGGCTGAGGCGCTGTTTGAGCCCGCGTGAAAGCCGGTCGACCGGGTCGTTCCGGCGGTGCTCTAAGTCCACCAACTCTAAAAGCTCTTCGATCAGCCCCAGCCGGCGGGTTTCTGCTATCCCATAACAGGCGCTGAAGAAGTCCAGATACTCCCAGACCTTCAGGTCGGGGTAGACCCCGAAGTAATCCGGCATGTACCCGATCCGGAGTCTGACCTCATCGGGCGATTTTTGAGCTGAGTGTCCCTCGACAAACGCCTCGCCGGCGGTCGGGCGTAAAAGACCGGCGATCATACGGATCGTGGTCGTCTTTCCAGAACCATTGGGGCCGACAAAACCGAAAATTTCACCCGTAATAACCTCTAAATTCAGGTTTTCTACGGCTTGCCGCTTCCCATAACTTTTTGAAAGACTCTTCAACTCAATTGCGTCCATGCGCTGGAATTATAACCCACCAGGAAGGTCCTCCAGCGCTGGTATAATCTCGATGTGCATGAGACACCCCCCTTGATTGTTGGCTTTGTGTCGGATTTGATGTCAATTGTTCGGATCGAATCTGCGGCGAATAAAATCGGATATCAAACTCGATGGATTGAAAATACAGGCCAAATTGTCCCGTTAGATCCTCCTGCGCTGCGGAGACAACCCGCCGATAATCTAGTTGGATCTGCCGAGGCGCTGTTGGATACGCTTTCCCGCTGGCACCCGGCGCTGATCGTGTTTGATCTGGGCAACAGTCAGGCGCCCTGGCGCGATTGGATCGCCCTGATCAAATCGGATTCGGCAACCCGGCGCTGTCCGGTAATATGCTTTGGTTCACATACCGACGGGGAGGCTTTGCGCAAGGCGCAAGAAGCGGGTGCGAATGCCGTGATCGCCCGTTCACGGTTCTTCTCCAGCCTGCCGGGGATCCTGGATGAATATGCCCGGTCCGTTGACTATGGCGCGCTTGAGCACGCCTGCAGCCAGCCGCTCTCTGTGTTAGCGATCCAGGGGTTTGAGCTGTTCAACCGGGGCGAATTCTTCGCAGCCCACGAGGTCTTGGAGGAGGCCTGGAACGCGGATCAAACGCCCGGACGGGAGCTCTATCGCAGCGTGTTACAGGTGGCCGTAGCTTACCTGCAAATTCAACGCGGAAATTACCCCGGCGCGATAAAAATGTTTCGCCGCGTCCGCCAGTGGATCGACCCGCTCCCCGACCTGTGCCGCGGGGTGCAGGTTGAACGCCTGCGCCAGGACGCCGATCGCGTACGGCGGCGCTTGCTCGAGCTTGGGCCCGAGGACATCCAGGCGTTCGAACCCGATTTGTTCCAGCCCGTGCTTTACGATGCCGCTCAATGATGGCGGTTAAGGAAATATGAGGAACCGATGGATTTCTTTGACGTGATTGAAAACAGGTACAGCGTACGCGCCTATTTGCCTGATCCGGTTGAAGACGACGAGCTCAACCGGGTGCTAGAGGCCGGCCGGCTGGCGCCCACTGCCCACAACAACCAGCCATTTCAGATAATCGTCATCCATACCAAGGGACGCGAAGAAGAGCTGCGCCGCATTTATGGACGGGACTGGTTCACCCAGCCGCCGCTGGTGCTTTGCGTGTGCGGCTTACCGCGCCAGGGCTGGGTGCGCGGATATGACCAACGCAGTTATCTGGACATCGATGCGGCAATCGTGATGGATCACATGATCCTGGCCGCGACG
Source organism: Anaerolineales bacterium (assembly GCA_020853835.1). Classification (GTDB taxonomy): domain Bacteria; phylum Chloroflexota; class Anaerolineae; order Anaerolineales; family UBA4823; genus UTCFX2. The sequence continues at coordinate 3,033 of JADYYC010000153.1, read as the reverse complement.
GCATTAGGGCTTGGCACTTGCTGGATCGCATCGTTTGACGCAAATGCGGCGGTCGAACTGCTCGGCCTGCCAGAGCATGTCGTGCCGCTGCTTTTCACACCGCTCGGGTACCCGGCCGACAAACCCGGTGTGCGCGAGCGCAAACCCCTATCAGAACTGGCGCGATACGAGCGCTGGTGATAACAGAAAAGAGAGAATGTCATGAAAATTCACATAGTCCAAGGAAATATTGTCGAAAGTGATGCAGATACCATTGTTGTCAATTTGTTCGAGGGAGCGACGGAAACCGGCGGCGCCACCGCGGCGGTCGATCAGGCGCTGAACGGGATGGTCCAGGAGCTGATTTCGGGTGGAGATTTTCGGGGACGCCTGGGCGAAGTCGGGGTGATCTACCCGCGCGGCGCGATCGCTGCCAGGCGCGTTCTGGTCACCGGGTTGGGGAAGGTGGAGGACTTCAACCTCGAGGCTGTCAGGTGCGCTTCGTCTTCCGCATTGAAAAAAGCGCGCGAGCTCGGCGCTAAGAAAGTTGCCAGCCTGGTTCATGGGGCAGGGGTTGGCAGTCTGGACGTAACGGACGCAGCCCAGGCGACCGGCGAGGGCGCTATGCTTGGGTTATATAAATCCCCCAAAAAGTATCCTGAGCCGTGGGATACCATCGAAACGCTCGATCTGTTCGAGCTCGAAGCGCAAAAGCTGCCCGCAGTAGAGCAGGGGGCGCGCCTCGCCCAGGCCAACAGCCAGGCGGTGTATCTGGTGCGCGACCTGGTTTCGCTGGGCCCGAACATCATAACCCCCACTTACCTGGCCGATAAAGCGCGCGAGATCGGCAGCAAGTTCGGCATGAAGGTGACCGTCGGAGACCGCGCCTGGGCCGCTGAGCGTAATATGGGCGCTTTTCTGGCGGTGGCAAAAGGGGCCGAAGAACCGCCGGCTTTTATTGTGATGGAATACAACCCAGGCAGGCCCGAGTTGGACACCCTGGTCCTGGTTGGCAAAGGGATCACGTTTGATACGGGTGGGATTTCGCTCAAACCCGCTGAGAAAATGGAAAACATGAAGGACGATATGGCTGGTGCCGCGGCGGTGCTGGGCGCCATGCAGGCTGCGGGCGAGCTTGAGCTCCCCTTACACCTCGTGGCGATCCTGCCCTGCACGGAAAACATGCCGGATGGGCGGTCGTATCGCCCGGCGGACATCCTGACTGCCAGCAACGGAAAAACCATCGAAGTCATCAGCACGGACGCCGAAGGCCGGCTGGTCCTGGCGGATGCGCTCGTCTACGCAGAACAGTTCAAACCAAAAGCCGTGGTCGATCTGGCAACGCTGACCGGGGCATGCGTAATCGCGCTGGGCAACTGGGTGGCAGCGGGGATTTTTTGCAACGATCCGGCGCTGCAAGAGAAACTGGTGGAAAGCGGCCAGCGCACGCACGAAAGACTGTGGCCGATGCCGCTTTGGGACGACTACAGGCCAAAGATTAAGTCGCTTGTGGCGGATATGGCGAATTCCGGCGGGCGTTTCGGCGGGGTGGGGACATCGGCTATCTTTTTGAAGGAGTTCACCGATTACCCCTGGGCCCACCTTGACATTGCCGGAATGGTGCATTTAGAACAGGCGCAGGAGGTATCTTACACGCCGTCGGGGGCGACGGGCTTTGGGGTAAGACTTCTGGTTGATTTCCTGCGCCGATGGCGTTGAATTTCAGGGAAGCAGCCACCAGGAGACCCGGTCAAAGACCACCTGAAATTCATCCGTCTGCACTGCGCCGACAAATAAGCCCACTGCGCCGGACAGATATCGGTCGTCCCGGATCTCGGTCAGCAGCGCGTCGTTGGCGTAAAGCTTAAACACATTGCCCTCAGCCCGGATACCCAGGCGGTTGGTCTTTTCGGGCCCTTTTTGGACATACTGGCTGGTCGTCCATTCTTTGAGCATGTAATATTTGCTGCCATCCCAGAACCGCAGTGAGTACTTACCGTCGCATGAAAAGCCGTAGACATAGGCCGTGCTCGCATCCGCGGCGGCGCGGATGAGCAAGCCGTAACGGTCCAGGCCGGCGCAATCTCCGGGGGTCGCGGAGACCTCCAGATAGAGGTCGCCCAGGTCCACCGGCGCGATCATCCAGGCGTCGTACGGGTTCTTGCGGCTGGCCTCGAGGGCGATCATGATCAGGCTGTCCTCGCCCGCCAGCATGGTGACATGTTCATCGCTGTAGACTGACCAATTACCCGCCCCTTCAGAAAAAGTGTCGACAAATGAAGGCGATCCCAACCCGGTCAGGGGATGTTCGCCGGGGAGCGGTGTATCGGCGAGCGTGGGCGTCGGCGCGGTCAACATCAGCGTCGGGCTGGGCGTGGGGGTTTCGGTTGGGAAGGGCGTCTCGGTTGGGCGCGGCGTGGAGGTGTTGGGGAGCGTCTCCGTGGGGGTTTCGGTGAACGGCGGGGTGGGGGATGCGAAGGCGTTCGGGTCGGATGTACCCGCAATGCCGGTGAGCTGAGAGGCGATGGTCGCGACCGAGGCCTGGTAGGCGTCTTGCTCGCTGGTGGAGGTGGGGGGTTGGGGCGAGGTGGGCTGGCAGGCAGAGAGGGCGAGCACGATCAGGGTCAGAACGAAGCGGCGCAGTGGGATGGGCATGGGTTTGGCTCCTGAGGGGCATTTTACCGCGAAAGGCCTTCGGGGATGCGATGGAAATGTGGCATAATTCCAATATGCCCACCTTCAGGCGGTTTTTCTTAGCGTTTTTTTTGATTTCGTCGTTCTTCTGGGCGATCCCGGCGCGCGCCCAATCCTTTAGCGCGGGCGACCTGCTGGCGGCTATCAACGCGCTGCGCGCCAGCCGTGGGCTCCCCCCTTACCAGCGCGACGGGGGATTGATGGCGGCTGCCCAGCAGCACTCAGAATACCAGGCCCAGATCGGGCAGAGCACGCACGTGCACAGCGACGGGCTGAGCCCGAGCGCCCACGGCGTCGTCGAGAACATAGCCGCTGGTTCGGCAGGGTCGCTGACGCCGAGCATCATCGTCAACCAGATCT
>JADYYC010000152.1 GCA_020853835.1 Anaerolineales bacterium | reverse complement strand
GACCATCCGCTAAAAGCGAAAAACCCCTCTCGGGGGTGTCTAACTGCATTGAAGACACACCGAGATCCAGCAAAATCCCATCTACTGCCCGCCAGCCGAGCTTATCCAACTGCTCACTCAACGTCACATACGATGCCAAAACCAAAGTAGCTCGCTCCGCAAATGGTTTCAAGCGCTGTCGTGCAATTTCCAAAGCCTGCGGATCAAGTTCCAGACCGAGCAATAATCCATCGGGCGAACTCTTCTCCAAGATTCCCCAGGCATGTCCTCCTGCCCCCAGCGTGCAATCGACATAGCGACCGCCCTGAGCAGGCCGCAAGAATTGTAAAATCTCGTGGTAAAGTACCGGGTGGTGTGATATGCCGTCTAGCTCTAGCGCCATTGCACATGGGTCCAGGGCATCATGTGAATGACAGGTTCAACTCGGAAAACCGATCCAGGTTGGATTGAGCATCCATCAATTCGTCATTCTGGACGTTCCAGGAATCGGGTGTCCAGATTTCGAAATAACTCCCCATGCCAACAATGACCGTACCACTGACAAGCCCTGCAAATTCGCGCAAAAACTGTGGGAGCAGGATCCGGCCCGTCTTATCAAGCTCGACCCGATTGGCGGTTGAGAATACCAGCCGGCGCAGCAGCCGGGCGGTCGAATCGGTCATGCTCATTTGATTGACGCGCTGCGATAACTCGATATACCTCTCGGAAGGCAGTACGACCAGGTTGCGTTCAAAGCCCTGCATCACGTAAGCGCCATAGGGAACCAGGTCTTCACGATAGCGAACGGGCACGGTCAAACGCCCTTTATCATCGATGTTGTGGTAGAATTGACCTAAGAACACCTGTTCTACCTTCCTTTACAAAAGCCAGAACGCCGGGCTTCCGGCGTTCCACCACTTTCTCCCACTTAATCCCACAAACACACACAGTATAACTAAATATTCTCCAGAATGCAAGGTCTTAACCCAACAAAAAGGCAAAGTGGATAGGGTTTTAACAGTTTCAATTTGTCAAATTTCGGTTTTGGAAAACAACCTTTTTCCCCGATGCTTCATCGCGTTAGCATGAAACAAACAGGGAGGTTTGTTGTAAAATCAAATCATCAGTTGATGTCTGCCTATTGGAAGGGGAAAAACGGATTCTGTGGATGTTGATACGCCAGCCCCACCCACCGGGCGCCCAAAGCACAGGGTGATTCCCAGCGGTTCCTTGAAACTGGACATCGCTCTATGCACAGGCGGATTTGTTACAGGCTCCGTCGTCGAAATTGTGGGCGCCTCCTCGACTGGAAAGACCACCCTTTGCCAGCATATCGTGGCAGGGGCGCAAAAGCGCGGCGGCTTGTGCGCCTGGATCGATACGGACATGAGCTTTTCCCCTGATTATGCCCGCCGATGCGGCGCCGTTGTGGAAAACATGTATTATGCTCAGCCAGCCTCTGCCGAACAGGCTTTAGGAATCCTGGAGCGATTGGTAAAAAGCGGGGTGTTCTCTGTGATCGTCCTGGATTCGCTCCAGACGCTGGTGCCAGAAATCGAGTTTGAAGGCGGATCATTGGAAACAGCCGAGGAAAGAAACTCCGAATTGCTCTCGACCTGCCTGAGCCGGATCGCCGCGGGACTGAGCAGGAGCGATACCCTGGTGGTCTTCACGGACTACCCCGACCGGCAAATGAGCTCGACCTATCACCGTCTGGAGAAGCATATTGGCCGGCTGGCGATCAGATTTAAAGCCTCAGTCCGACTATATCTACGCCAATTACAGGAAATCAAACAAGAGAAACGCCATCATGGGCTCAGAATACAAGCCCGGATCATCAAAAATCAATTCGCACCCTGTCGATCTACAACAAATTTTGATATAATACACGATCAAGGAATCGATAACATCGTCGAAGTGTTTACCACAGCCGCCTCTATTCATTTGATCCACCAGGTTACAGATGGCTATTTTTATGGAGAGGCTTTCCTGGGTAAAACACCTCAGCAGGCGTTGGGCTTTTTGGCAGGCAAGCCAGCGGTTGTCCAAACGCTCGAAAGAGAAATCCGGCGGGAATTGATTCCAACAAGAAAACCGCCGCGAAATAGATAAACCCCTTGCGGCCAGAACGTGACCAAGCAATACCAGAACCGGTATTGTATAACAGATTGATCTCGGGACATGGACTAATGGTGCAGCTTTCGGATATTACGCTGAAGCAGCCAAAAGCGAATAGTAATAGAGGGACGGGCCGGACAGACTTCGTGGTTATTCAGGCAGATGAACATCGCGCTGCAATAACATAGAGAGGCTTGAATCGCACCACCGCTCTGAATCCGTTTAGCCTCTAAATCGGTGACTGTCGCCGAGATCAAACATCTGATTGGACACAAATGGCCGCAACCTGTGCAGGCAGGAATGCGGCTTTGTGTTTATATTTGAATGATGGAACATCGAATTACCGCACTCAAGGTTCAAAAACGCAACCAGCAACGCGTAAACGTTTACCTGGATGGGGAGTTTGCCTTCGGGCTGGCGCGCATCACGGCCGCCTGGCTCAGCGTAGGGCAGGTCCTCAGCGAAGAAAAGATCGCCCAGTTGCAGGCGGAGGATGAACTCGAAAAATATTACCAGCGCGCATTGAGGTTATTGAATTACCGGCCGCGCACAGAAACCGAGATCAGCCAATACTTGCAGAAAAAATCTGCCAGCGAGGATATCATTGGCATCGTTTTGAACCGGTTGAAAACGAGCGGCCTGGTGGACGATGAACGTTTCGCTCAAACCTGGGTGGAGAACCGAACCGAATTGCGCCCACGCAGCCGGCGTGCGCTGGTTTATGAGCTGCGCCAGCGGGGGGTTTCAGACGAGATCATTCAGGATTCGATCGATCAAACGGACGATGGTGATCTGGCGTATCAAGCCGCACTTCGCCGGGCGCGAAGGATTACCTCGCTGGATTGGAATGAATACCGCCAAAAAATGCTCCGTTACCTGGCCCAACGTGGTTTCAATTATGACGTGAGCAACGAGGCGGCCCGCCGGGTTTGGGATGAAATACATATCACGGAGATAAATCAGGGAGAAGAGGCATAACCATGAACTTTTCATTATTACTACTCATTGGGCTCGTCATGGTTCTGGTTGCCCTGGGGCTGGGTCTGGCACTGGGATTTCTTATCAAGCAGAATCAGGTTGAAAAAGTCAAGCTCGAACAGATGGATGAAGGGGAACGGGTTCTCGAGGAGGCGAAAGAGAAAGCCCGCCAAGTCGAGATCAAAGCGCGCGATCAGGCTTTGGTGATACACCAAAAAGCGGAGCAGGACATCGACCGGAAGCGCGCAGAACTTAGCAAAGAGGAAGACCGGCTTCAGAAGCGGCGGGAAGAGCTGGACAACCGGATCGACCGGCTGGACAAACGCGAGCAAGCTTCGAACAAACGCCAGAGCGTGATCGATAAACGGGCCAATGATGTTGAGAAACTCTACGCCCAACATCTGGAGGAGCTCCAGCGCATCTCGCAAATGTCGGTCGAGGAAGCGCGCGCCATGCTGCTCGCCAGCGTTGAGAAAGAGTCGCGCAATGATATGGCGCGCGTGATCCGCCAGATCGAAATGGAAGCGCGGGAGGAGGGCGAAAACCGCGCCCGGAAGCTGATCACCGCGGCCATCCAGCGCGTCGCGTCTGACCACGTGGTCGAAATCACAACTTCATCGGTTGAGATACCCTCGGACGACATGAAGGGCCGCATCATTGGGCGCAACGGGCGGAACATCCACGCCTTTGAACAGGCAGCCGGGGTGGACGTGATCGTCGATGACACGCCCGAGGCGGTGACGATCTCTTGTTTCGATCCCGTCCGCCGCGAGGTCGCCCGGCGTGCGCTGGGCAAGCTCATTCAAGATGGACGTATCCATCCGGCTCACATCGAAAAAGTGCTCAAGAATGAGCAAAAAGAGGTCGACCGGGCGATCATCGAAGCTGGCGAGCAGGCCGTCTACGAAGCGGGCGTGCCGGGGTTGCATCCCGAAATCATCAAGATCTTTGGGAGATTGAAATACCGGACCTCGTATGGGCAGAACCAGCTTGCACATGCGGTTGAAACGGCCAAGCTGGCGGCGGTCATTGCGGCCGAGCTGGGCGCAGATGTCGAAACCGCCCGCACCGCGGCGCTCTTGCACGACCTGGGCAAAGCGGTAGACCACAGCGTCGAGGGAACGCATGCGCAGCTTGGCGCTGAGATCGCCAAACGTTACGGGCTGCCCCCGAAGGTCGTGAACGCGATTGCATCTCACCATCACGAGCTTGAACAGGAAACCGTTGAAGCCGTGATCGTCGAGGCGGCGGACGCGATCTCTGGCGCGCGCCCCGGCGCGCGCCGCGAAAGCCTGGAACAGTACATCAAACGCGTGCGCTCACTTGAAGACATCGCCAATACGCACAAGGGCGTTACCCAGAGTTATGCGCTTCAGGCTGGCCGTGAAATAAGGATTTTTGTCAAACCGGAAGAGATCGACGATCTGGCTTCAATTCAAATGGCGCGCGATATCGCCAAGAAGATCGAAGAATCAATGCAATACCCCGGTCAGATCAAAGTCACGGTGATCCGTGAGACACGGGCAGTAGATTACGCCAAGTGATTGAAAACAAAGAGGAGATTGCTTCAGCCCAAAAAGCGGGCTTCGCAATGACGGTCTCTGCTATGCCGAACTGGCGTAGAACAAGTAACGGCGCTGACAAGATAATCGTCAGCGCCGTCGATACTTCCTATCCTTCTCAACAATCGATCCAGGTCACTTTGGGAGTTCTCTCATCATGTCGAGGAACTGGGCAATTCGCGCCAGGTAGAGTTGGCGCATGTTTTCATGGGCGTCTCCGGATACGTTTACAGATTCAAGGCTGTCGATGATGCTCATTAAGACTCCCGCCTGGGCCTCTGCCCGACCCATCTCTTGATAAGCCAGTCGTTGCGCCTCGCCGATGGCGCGCTCCTTTTTTGCGTCGCCCTGCAGGCGGGCCTGCCAGGTATTGACGCGCTGTTCAGCCACGATCTTCTCCGGGGTTTCGAAATGCCCGATCCCGATCCAAACCAGCTCCGCGCCGCAATCCTTGAATTTTTTTCGCCCGACAGGGCTGTCAAACTCTGATTTGATCTCTGCGCGCGGATCGATTTTTTGATCTTTCGGCGCGGTCAGATAATCCACCATGTGTTTGTTGATGAAATCCGTGATAATCGACACAACCACGCCGTTCACGACGTCTTCCCAACTTTCGGTGCCGTTCTCGGACATCGCCCGGTTATAAACCATCTGAATGACCGCGTTCTCAGAATACTGAAGCAGCGTATCGATCCCTTTGACTTTATCGGGCTCATCTTGACGGGCCAGACGATAGCGGTAACGGATATCGCGCACCTGGACTTCGATCCCATCCTTTGAGTGGGCGCTCAATTTGTCGATCAGCCTGTAGCGTTCCTCCAGGCTCGAAAACTCCTTGATCGTTTCATAACGGCTGAGAAAATGCAGACCCGGACCCAGAACGCGCAGCGGTCCGCGATAATCTTCCACAAGCGCAATGCTCCCCGCGCTCACGAATATTTTGCCGGGGCCGCCCAGGCTCAATACCAGGTTCTTTGCGGCTCTTTCGACCTGCGCTTTCCCTTCTCCGATGACCAGAACCGGGTATCCAAATCCAAATACGCAGGCAAACAAATAATCCATCCCCTGGCGCAGGTTCACCAGCCGGTATGTGGAATGAACATAGCGTGCGCCCAAATAAAGCGCAAGAAAAAGGACCGCCAGCGGAAGTATCGCATACCGGACCCCCCAGCCCTGCTGGATGGTCAGGCGGAAGAAAAAGACATTCAATACGATCCACATCACCAGGAGCGTTGAGACGATGAAGAACCGCAGGCGGGGGCGAATCATTTCGCCTCCTCCTCAGCCGCCCCGCGATCCAACAATTTGGAGGCGGGCTGCTTCTCGACTGCCAGGTCCAATCGCAGGCTTTTCAACAAGCCAAAGGCATCCTTTGGCAGGTACTGGCGCGTGGCGGGGTCCGCAGCCATATCTTCAAGAACCTGAAAGATGCGCAGGCTCAATGCCTCTTCGGAGAAAGCCGAGCTTTTCATCAGGCTCGAAAGTTGTTCGATCATCTCACGCTGCTTTTCCGCCTTGGCCTGGTTACGGATGCGCATAACCTCCAGATCCATATCGGCTCGAATGAAATCTGCCTCTTTTTGCCAGCGCGCCTGCCAGTTTTCAATCCACTGCTGACTGACCTGAGGGTCTGTCGGTCTCAGTTCTGAAAAACCTGCTTTGATCACTTTGATCCCGCGCTCGCGCAGCACTTTTGCCCCGCGCAGCTCCTGAACGGCGGCGATCCTGAAATCCTTGTGGGTGATGCGCTGGTTCACTTGCGGCGGAGCGCCGTCATTGCGCTGGACGAATTGATAGGCAAGCAGGCCCAGGGAGCGTACCCGCCATTCAAACTCCGGTTTTATTTCGCCCTGTAACAGGAACGAGTCAGGATCATCCGGGTTGTAGAGATCGTCCAGCGTGTAGCGGGAGATCATGTTTCGATAAGTCTCGGCTGCGACCATCGCCGGCATATCCATCCATCGGCTTGAGACCTGAGACCCGCTCACATCGCGCGCCGCCGAATAAACGGCCGAATAAATCCGCTGGTCGTCAATCTGGTAGGGCGGAAACTCCCTGGTTTTTTCACCGACCTCGAATTGTGAATTCGGTTCAAGGTAAAACAGGAAATGATTGGCGTAATTATGAATCTCTTCTTTATCAGCGGGATCGAGTTCATCACGGATAGCGATGATCTTGTGCGTCCTCGGGTCCACCCGTAATACTTGCAGGTTGTCGGCGTTCTCATCTCCCAAATAAGCGACATGGATCACGTCGGGAGGCTGCCCGAGCGTAAAGACCACGTTCGTATTCGTGCTCAGCTCGATCCCCTCGCTGGTTTGGCCCCGTACATCTTCGAGGGTTCTGAAATGCTTTCGCAGGCTGACCACGTCTCTCACGCGCTCGCCGCGGCGCAAAAAGACCAGCCCAGGCTGGCCGATCCTGGTTGTCCCATTGCTCTGGCGCTCGATGACCACCGCGCTGCTCAAATCGATCAGGATCGCGCCCGACCTGCCCACCTCACCCACCAGCACGCCTTCACGCACAATCATAAGGGGCGCCACTCGCCCAAGCGCCGACCTGACCATCCGGCGCATAATCATCGATACTTGATGGTCATCATTAACCGGGAAGGCAGAGCTGGCGACCCAGTACAATACCAAAACCACGAGGAAAATTGCAGCCAGAATATTTTCGGTGATGAAGATGGTGATCTTCATCGAAGTAACCAGGTCGGGGATACCTTCTACCGGCTGCCCCGAGATAAGAGATCTAATAAGGGATAGCCCTAACCGCAGTTCATAGCGAAAAATGAAGACCAGCGCACCCCCTGCCGCTGCGATCATCACCCAGCGAAGACAACCAGACCGGTTCTTCCTCATTGCTATGATATTCTCATAATTAGTATATTATTGCAAGTCCAGGTCTGTCAAGAAAGGATTACTCAGGCGCTCTTCGCCGACTGTGGTCTGCGGGCCATGACCGGAAAGCAGCCGGGTGTCATCCGGCAGGCTCAAGATCTGGGTCTGGATGCTCTGGATCAACTGGCGATAGCTGCCGCCGGGCAAGTCGGTCCTGCCGATCGAGCCGGCGAAGATCACGTCCCCACAAAAGGCAACTTTGTATTCGGGGGTATAGAAGACCACGTGACCGGGCGTGTGACCTGGCGCATGGCGGACCTCAAACCCAATCATCCCAACGCTCACCCGTGTTTCCTTGTCCAACATAATCGACGGTTTAGGGCCGGGTTCGATCTTGAAACCAAACAATTCGGAACCACCCCGCGCTTCCCAGAGCGGCAGATCCCCGGCGTGCAGCGCCACTACCGGAGCGGGTTGCACAACCCGGGCCAGTTCAGCCGTCCCTCCAAGGTGATCGAAATGGGCGTGCGTCAGCCAAACCTGGCGAATGGCATATTTGCGCTGGGCGGCTGCGCCCGCAATCTCATCGCCATCCCAGGCTGGATCGATGACTGCCGCCTCTCCGGAAGACGTATCCGCGATAAGATAGGAATTTGTTTCAACCGGCCCAAGTACAAATTGAACGATATCAAGCATAGAACCTACTCTTTTGTTGGATGAACCATCGAAAAAGCACATCGGAGAAACCCGCCAAAATGCCGGCAGCCATCCCCACCGCGCCAAACACGCGCCCTTGATCTCCGCTTAAACCGAGTAAACTGTCCACGCGGATTTCAAGAGAGTGGGCGGCTAATAATCGGCGGGCGGTCAGGTCAGCCGCTGCGGGCTGCGATTGCAAGCGCAGCCAGAGCTTGCCAGCATATTCGCCGGACCTGGCCCCCCGCAAACTCCACAAAAACACAACCGGGTGCTCCATGACCAACGCCTGAGAAATCTCACCCGTGGGTGTGTGTGGAATCCCTGCCAGGTCAAGCTGGGAATTCAGCGCAAGCCCGTTCACGATCACCTTATCGACCCCTGACTCGATCCATTCGAAAGTCAGCCTGACCTTTCCCGCGTCACCCTTGCGAAGTTTTTCGGGCCATTGATATCTCAGCCAGGCAACCGGCTGTTCATCTGACAAACCCGCGCTCTTCCCCGGTTGCAGATCCTCTACCAGGATCTGGATCGCCTGCGAGGACAGCCTCGCCGGCGCTATGCCCCAGGCAAATACCCATAAGGAAAAAATCAACAAACCGGCGCCACATACGCGGCGGAGAAACTGCCAGACCATCGATCAATTATAAGCTGGTTCGTCATAAAATTGTTCGAGGCCGGTTCTTCATCATATCACCGCAATGACTTCCACAGATCATGCATTTCTTCTTCATTCTCGGGGGCATTTTCAATGAAACTCCCAAAATAGAGCCGGTTTTTATTATAATAAATCGCGCCAGGAAGCGCTGCCTGGGGGCCCGTAAAGTGTGCAATATTTTTTTGAGTTGACGAAGGTCTGGAGGTAAAGTTGAACCCACATCACCCACCGGAACCATTCCGCATCAAAATGGTAGAGCCCATCCGGTTGATCGGACAGGATGAGCGTGAGCGGGCTATCGAGCAGGCTGGTTACAATGTGTTTGCGCTGCTGGCAGAAGATGTCTTTATCGACCTGCTGACCGATTCGGGCACCGGCGCGATGAGCCAGGCTCAGTGGGCAGCGATCATGCAGGGCGATGAATCGTATGCGGGGGCGCGCTCTTTCCAACGCCTGTCAAAGGCAATAAAAGAGATCTTTGGCTTTCGGTATTTCGTCCCCACCCACCAGGGACGCGCAGCCGAAAACATCCTGTGCTCTTTATCCATGAAGCCTGGGGCATACGTGCCTTCCAACATGCATTTCGATACCACCGATGCAAACATCCGGGCGCGCGGCGGGCGACCGGTGAACCTGCTGATCGACGAAGGCCGCGATCCGCAGAACCTGCATCCTTTCAAGGGCAACCTGGATACCCAAAAACTGCGTGCCTTTATATCAGAGGTCGGTCCAGAGAACATTCCATTTGGTATGATCACCATCACCAACAACGCTGGCGGCGGGCAGCCCGTTTCGATCGAAAACATCCGCCAGGTCTCAAACACTTATAGAGAGTTCGGGATTCCTTTCTTCATCGATGCCTGCCGGTTTGCCGAAAATGCCTATTTCATCAAGCTGCGAGAGCCGGGATACGCTCAGAAAACCACGCTCGAAATCGCCAACGAGATCTTTTCGCTGGCGGATGGGGCGACGATGAGCGCGAAAAAAGACGCCATCGTCAACATCGGCGGTTTTCTGGCAATGAACAGCGAGGACCTCTACCGGAAGGCTTGCAACGAGTTGATCCTGCGCGAAGGCTTCCCGACCTATGGCGGGCTCGCGGGGCGCGACTTAGACGCAGTCGCAACCGGATTATGGGAAGGTTTGGACGAAAGTTACCTCGCTTACCGGCTGGCGCAGACGGCCTACCTGACGGAAAGCCTGCTCGCCAATCAAATCCCAGTCATCCAGCCGCCCGGCGGACACGCGGTTTATGTTGACGCGGGGCGGTTGTTTTCCCACATCCCGCAATCCGAATTTCCGGGGCAGGCGCTGTCGGTCGAACTTTACCGGCAAGGCGGGATCCGAGCGGTCGAGATCGGCTCGGTGATGTTCGCGCACCCCGACCCGGTCTCGGGTCAGATGGTCTATCCCGATCTGGAGCTTGTCCGGCTGGCGATCCCGCGGCGGGTGTACACACAAAGTCACCTGGATTTCGTGGTGCAAACCCTCGTAGAAATCGCGGGGCGGGGGCGCCAGGTCCACGGCTACCGCTTCACCTATGCGCCGGAGTTCCTGCGCCACTTCACCGCCCGGTTCGAGCCCGTGCCCGGCTCGGCGAAAACCTAGACAATCCGCCTGCCCGGTCTCCTTTCGCTGCACAGCAAGCACAGCCATCGGAGGTCGGGGAATAAATGATAACCTTTTACGCGTTGAAACGATGGAAGAAAACAATCGGAAACGACCGGCTAACCACCCACCTGAGATCCAGGTACTCGTCGCACGCGGCTGGGAAGATTACGAACTGCTGGACAGCGGAGGCGGGCAGAAGCTGGAGCGCTTTGGGGCTTACACTCTGGTGCGGCCTGAGCACCAGGCGATCTGGGCGAAATCGCTCCCTCCCGAACGCTGGCGGCAAGCCCACGCCGTGCTCAAGCCCAGCGGCGATGAGAGCGGCGGGCAATGGGAAAACTACCAACCGATCAAAACCCCCTGGAAGATGCGCTATAAAGACTTGCGTTTCATCTGCTTCACCGCCAGTTCCCGCCATGTGGGGGTCTTTCCCGAACAGTCCTCCCATTGGGACTGGATGCGCTCGCGCATCACCCGCCAGCGCCCTTCCACGACGGAACCCATCCGGGTCCTGAACCTGTTTGGCTATACCGGCCTGGCCACCCTGGCGGTTTCGCTGGCGGACGCGCAGGTGACGCACGTGGACGCCTCCAAGAAATCGATCCTCCTCGCGCGCGAGAACCAGTCCCTCTCGGGGTTGAACGACCGGCCTATCCGCTGGCTGGTCGACGACGCCTTCAAATTCGTGCGGCGCGAGGTGCGGCGCGGGTCAAAATACGATGCGATTGTGCTTGACCCGCCGAAGTTTGGGCGTGGTCCGCAAGGCCAGGTTTGGGAGCTGTTCGATTCCCTGCCGGAACTGCTGCAAAACTGCCGCTACCTCTTGAGCGACCGGCCCCTGTTTATTATCCTTACCGCCTATGCAATCCGGGCTTCGGCGCTGGCGTTTTATTATGCGCTGAGCGATATGACCGCCGGACTTGGCGGAAGCGTGGAATGCGGCGAACTGGCTTTGGAAGAACGATCAGCCGGAAGGCTGCTCTCCACTGCCATGTACGCCCGCTGGGAAGCGGGTGTATAATCAATTGTAAAGCACAAAGAAATGAAATACATCCTGTGGATAATTAAAATTCATGCCGGCTTGTTGATCGCGAGCGGTATCGCTTTTAGCCTGTATGGGCCGCTCATGATGGCGTTTTACGCCGTCCCCGAGCTGCTCCAAATCAACTCGGATCTCTACTGGCAGATCGCCGCATTCACACGCATGTTTGGAGCGGCTCTGTTTGGATTTGGACTGCTGCTCTGGTCTTTGCGAGAGACATTCAGAGAGCTTTCTCCGCCGTCGCAGCGAGGAGTCCTGGCCGCGCTGATATTAGCCAACTTGATGGGCGCATTTATCTCGATTACCCAACAATCCGCGATCTGGTGGACAGCCGCCGGATGGATAACCAGCGCGGTATTTAGCGTCCTGACCATCGCTTACATCGTGGCAATCCTACGCCTGCCTTCCAAAATACCTAAAGAAAACCAACCCGTTGAGGCAGAAAGTGACAATATCTGAATTGTCAGCGCAACTTGCGGCCCATCAGGGCCGCAATAGTTTAACATCAGTGGGTACAGGCAAAATATGCTGAATAAAATCAAGACTCTGATCTTAGGTTCACCGCTTCCAACCCGTTCGCTCACCGAAAAACGGCTGAACAAAGTGCGCGCCCTGGCCGCGTTTTCGCCTGATGCGCTCTCTTCTATCGCTTACGCCAACCAGGAGATCTTCCTCGGCCTTGTAGTTGCTGGCGCGAGCGGCTTAAGCCTGGCAATGCCCATCGGGATCGCCATCGTATTGTTGTTGACCATCGTAGCGGCCTCTTATTTTCAGACCATCGAAGCCTACCCCGGCGGCGGCGGCTCTTACGTCGTCGCGCGGGACAATCTGGGCAGTTTTTTTGGCTTAATCGCGGCGGCCGCGCTGCTGATGGATTATGTGTTGACCGCCGCAGTCAGTCTCACCGCAGGGGTCGAGGCCATTGCTTCGGCTTATCCAATCCTGTGGAGTCTTCGAACCGAGATAGCCCTGTTCCTGCTTGTCATCATCACGCTGGCGAATATGCGAGGGTTGAAGGAGACCGGCACTTTGATGTCCATTCCGGTGTATCTTTTCCTTTTCACATTTATTCCGATGATCGTTTTTGGCTTGTTCAAACTCTCGACGCAGGGCGTCCAGGAGTTGGGCGCGGTCGCGCCGCCGGCAGTCAAACCGGTGACGCTGTTTTTGATCTTACACACTTTTGCCACCGGCTGTACCGCCCTGACCGGCATCGAAGCGATCAGCAACGGCATACCCAGCTTCCAACCCCCCGAAATCAAGAATGCCCGCATCACCCTTGTCGTGATGGCTATTCTCATGGGTTTTCTGTTTGCCGGCAGCATTGGCCTGACACAATCTCTCGGCATCATAGCCGGACCACAGCAGACTATCCTGGCGGCCTTATCCCAACGGCTGCTCGGGGATGGGCCTGGTTTCTACCTGATCCAGTTCGCCACGATGGCAGTTCTCGCCGTTGCCGCAAACACCAGCTTTGCGGGTTTTCCTCGCCTGGCTGCTATCCTGGCTCAAGACAGATATCTCCCACGCCAACTCACCTCCTTAGGCGACCGGCTGGTCTTCGCCAATGGGATAGGCTTGCTGGCTCTCGCATCCGGCTTTTTAATCGTCCTTTTCCGAGGCGAAAGTCATGCCCTGATCCCATTATTTGCCGTGGGTGTCTTTATCGCCTTTACATTATCACAGCTCGGGATGGTGGTGCACTGGCTGCGCCTGCGCACGCCGCACTGGCAGGTAAAAGCCTCGCTCAACGGCCTGGGAGCGTTGACAACGGCCATCACGATGATCGTGATCGGTTACAGCAAAATGCTCGAAGGCGCGTGGATCACGTTCTTTTTGATTTGTGTCCTGGTGATCGTTTTCATGCGCATCAAGCATCACTATCAAGACGTGAGCAGCCAGCTCACCCTGCGCGGGCTGCCCCCATCTCTGCGCCCGTTACCATCGCCGCGCATTGTGATCCCGGTCTCAGGCGTCCATCGCGGCATCATCGATGCGATCGATTTCTCGAGTTCGATATCAAAAGACGTGACCGGGCTTTATATCGAGTTGAACCCCGGAGAGGCAGAAAAAGTAAAGGCCGAATGGGAGCGCTGGTTCCCGAACATCCCTCTGGTCGTGCGCGCCTCGCCCTTTCGTTCGGTTGTCGCCCCGCTATTAGAGTTCTTAGATGAGACGGATTTTGAACATAACGATGGTCAAATGGCCGTCGTCGTCCTGCCAGAGTTCATCCCCGCCCGCTGGTGGCATGGACTGCTGCACAACCAGACCACCTGGCTGATCAAGACCGCCCTGCTCTACCGCCGGCGGCACCTGGGGTTCCAGCGCGTGATCATCGATATACCTTACCATTTAAGGAGATGATCACAGCTTCTTTGCTTGCTGCCAGAACGCTTCCATCTCCTCCAGGCTCAGCTCGGTTATAGAGCGACCCTGCCGGTGCGCTTCGCTTTCTATGTAGGCGAAGCGTTTGTGAAAGCGCGCGTTTGCCAGGCGCAGCGCGCTTTCAGCGTCGATATCGTACCAGCGCGCCAGGTTGACCGTGGCAAAGAGCAAATCACCTATCTCTAATGCGCGCTCTTCGTTATCGTTTGCGCGGCGTACTTCATCCAGCTCTTCATTCAGCTTTGCCAGGACCCCCTGCACGTCGGGCCAATCGAACCCGACATGTGCAGCTCGTTTTTGATAGCTCTGAGACTGCAAGAGCGCCGGCAAGGCCTTTGACACCCCATCCAACAGGCTGGCACTTTCGCTGCCGCCCTCCTGGCGTTCCTGCTCTTTGATCTTTTCCCAGTTTTGCAAAATGACACCGCCATCGTTAACCTGTAGATCGCCAAAGACGTGCGGGTGACGGCGCACGATTTTCCTGTGGATGCGGCGCAGGACATCGGCGATGGTAAATTCGCCGGCATCGGAGGCGATCTGGGTGTGAAGCAAAATCAAGAGGATCAAATCCCCAAGCTCCTCGCACATCCCCGCCGGATCGTCAGCGTCCATGGCAGCCAGGGCTTCGTAGGTTTCTTCTTGCAAATCCGCTTTCAGCGATTGGTGGGTCTGCTCGCGATCCCAGGGACAGCCCTCTGGCGCGCGCAAATGGGCGACCACTTCGAGAAAGGCTTCGAACGAAGTCTCCCTGTCGAGCGGAGGCAGGTAGAGCACGCTCAGCAAGCCAAGATGCCGGCTGCGATCAATCTCGAACAGCCTGATGTCCTCCACGACCTGCCCCGGGGTGCCCGCAGCATGGACCAGGCGCACTGGATGCTCGTCGGGATACAGGCTCATCAAGACCAGCTTGACATCCGAAGCGATCATCTCCGAATATACTTGAGCAATCAACACCGGCGCGCTGGTTGGAAAAGGAGGCACATGCCCGGAGGCGATTTCAAGCGCATCCACCAGAGCGGTGTGCGGAAACGGATCGATCCCCAGCGCGGTCAAGACAGGTTCCAAAAAACTCATGCCGTCAATGATTTCCACCGGCAAGCCTTCCGCCGCGGCGCGCTGCAAGACCTGCGGCGTGGTCGCCTCAGCCACCAACGGGTGCCCCGGAACCGCGTAGACTACCCCGGCTTCCCGCCTGCCAAGCTCTAAAATCCGCTCAGTAATCTGTTCATACACCTGCTCGTATGATCCCCCGGCCTCGTAAAGATGATCAAAAGAATGGACTGCCAGCGTATCCGGAAGCTGGTCAACCACGGGGTGTGAGAGGGTGCGCAGATAGATCTCATGGCTGTCTTGCAACATCTGCCAGGCTTTGCGGGTCAGCAGTTCGGCGCCGCCAGGGCCCAGCCCCAGAATCTTGATCCCTTTGCTGTTCATAGTGTGCACCTTTCCCGGCAATCCATCGAAATCACGTGCTGTGCTTCACCTTGGAAGATAGAAGAAAAATGCGTAAGCCGCACTGCGCTTCGGACCCTGCCGGGGCGCAACACGGAATACGCATTTCCGTTTCTAAGCGTGAATAGAAGTTAACGTTTGGTATACGTCGGCGCCTTGCGTGCGCGCTTGAGGCCTGGCTTTTTCCGCTCTTTGATGCGCGCATCTCGGGTTAGAAAACCGCCTTTTCGCATGGCTGGTTTCAAATCGGGGTTCATTTTTACCAGCGCCCTGGCGATCCCCAATTGAACCGCTTCTGTCTGCCCGGTCACGCCGCCGCCCCTAACGAGCACGCTGATGTCCATCAAATCACGGTTTTCGCTCGCAGTGTGCAGGGGGGCCAGGATGGCTTCCAGGTCGCCCAGGCGCGGGAAGTAATCTTCTGCGGGTCTTTCGTTCACCACGAACTTCCCCGAACCGCTCATCAGGCGAACTCGCGCAGTGCTTTCTTTGCGCCGGCCAATACCTTCGTAAAATTGAGCTTCCATTGCTGCTACTCCTTATCCATCGCCAAAGGCTTTGGCTGTTGGGCCTTGTGAGGATGATCGGGCCCGGCATAGACCTTCAACTTCTTGATGATCTGGCGACCAAACTTGTTGTGCGGAAGCATCCCCCAGACGGCGCGGGTGATGACGCGATCGGGATGTTTATCCAATTGGTCGCGCAAGCTGGTCGCGGTCAGCCCGCTGGGATAAAGCGAGTAGCGATAATAGAATTTATCATCGAGCTTCTTCCCAGTCACCTGCACTCGCTCGCAATTGATCACGACCACATGGTCGCCGGTATCCATGCCAGGCGTGAAATTCGGTTTGTGTTTGCCGAGCAACACTGCGGCAATCCTGGAAGCCAGCCGGCCTAGGTTCTGACCATTTGCGTCCACGAGATGCCACTCTTGCTCGATCTCACTTGCTTTGGGTATGTACGTCTTCTCCACGCTTTTCATCTCCAATTGCAGACAATCATTCTGCCTGCATCAATTTTCTTCAAGAACCTCAACCCACTGACAGGAGGCCAGCCGGATCATGATAAATCACCTCGTCCAGGCTCAGCCCTTGCGGGGGCGCCAATGTCCTCACCAGATTCTTCTCGCCGCTTTCCAGACAGTAGGCCAGCCTCTCGATCCCGAGAACGCCCTGCCCGATCTGCACTTGAAG
>JADYYC010000151.1 GCA_020853835.1 Anaerolineales bacterium | reverse complement strand
ATGTGGCGCGCCAGCTCCTTCTGACGGGTCCTCAACTCAGCGGCAGATTTAAAATCCTGTTGCGCCTGGAGCGGTGTGCGCTCCTGGCGGGCGTTTCCGAAAGCGTTGAACTGGCGGTTGAGCTGGGCGAGCTCGGTCAGGCTCACGTCCCACTCGACCGGGTGCAAATCTCGGGCGGTCAGCTCGGCCAGCTCCATCGGCAGGACGCGAAAGTCATCCGCGAGCTCGGCGAGCAGGGTTTCCAACGCGGCCAGTTCACGCCGGGCATGTCTGACCTGCTGGCTGGTTTCCTGGGCCGCCTGGCGCAGTCGCCCCGCCTCCTGGCTGATAAGCGGGATGCTTTCAACCTCCATGCGCTCCAGGGTGGCCTGCAGGCTGCGGGCGACCTCTTCCATCCGGCGTTGAGCGGCGCGCTCCTCCCTCACGACCAGGGCGGGCGGCAGGTTTTCCAGCGTTTGAGCGAGTTCGTCCAGAGCGGTGCGCAGCAGGTGGATTTCCCCCGCAGCCGATTCAGAACCGGTTTGCCAGAGACGAGCCTGCGCAGAAAGCTCATCCAGGCGCGGCAGGGAAGCCTGGACGACCTGGTGGGCCAGGGCCACGTCGTCTTTCGAGGCTTGCTCGATCAGTTCGACTTCGCCGGCATCCAAAAACCGCGAATCGACTTGCGCCAGTGAGGTTTGAAGCTGGCGCTCGGAGCGCAGGGCAGCCTCAAAGGTCTCCCCGTGCAGCCCGCGGTCGCGCAAACTGGCGAGCGCCTGGCTGACCTGTACAGATTGATCGCGCAGCCGGCGCACCTCCAGGGCAGTCTGCCAGGGGAGGCGCTCCAGGTCCAACTCCATCTCGGCTGCCAGCGCAAGCTGGGCTTGAAGTTGATCCAACAGCCGGCGCGCCAGGCCGGCGTCGCGGCACAGGCGCTGCCACTGATACGCAGCGCTCAGCAGGGCGCGCCAGCGGTTGAAGCGCAGGCTGGCGGAACGCTGGTTAAGCTCGACCGCCTGGCGCTCGACCTCTTCGAGCTTGCGCCGGATAAACGCCAGTTTATCGCGCAGACCACTAAACGCGCTGCGATAAGGCTCGGGGTCGCGCCCGCTGTAAGATTGCGCCTGGCGCTCGATCTCCCGCTGGTCGTTCCTGGCCCGGCGCAGCGCCAGGCGCAGGTTTTTAAGCTCCTGCTCGGCTTTTCTTTGCCAGTGGCGGTTTAACAAGAACAGGCCCCCAAGCGCGGCGACCGCTGCAAGCGGGATCAGCCAGAGGGCGAAGAGGAGCGGATCAGACATCGCGGGCTTTCAGGGGGCGCCTATTTATCCGGCGGCGTTTCAGCCGGGGAACGCGGCTGGAGGGCGGCTGCGATCAGCTTCTGGATGCGCTCGATCATGCTGGCCGGGTCGGTCATATGATCCTCCTGGAAGGTTCTCTTTTAGCCCGCATCCCAGGGAGCCGCTCCGGTGGAGGCGCCCTGCAACGAGGCTCGGATCGTGTCGCCCAGGTGCGGGAGCAGATCAGCCGTCGCGGCGAGCAGCCCAAAGCAGCCCGCGATCATCATGTCGCCAAAGGGTACCGCAAAATAAGGTCTGAGCGGCGAGCCGCGCATCAGAGAGCGCCGCGGGCCGGTGACGACTACGCCGAAGGCGTCCTCGTCGAGCGGGAGCGGCCGCCCCTCATAGACCAGGGCGCCATGACCGTGGTCGCCGAACACGTCCGCATGCGTTAGGTCGCCTTCAGCCAGCCGGCGCAGCAGCCGGTCGAGCTTTGGCTGATCGAGGAAGCCAGTGTGATGCTCGAACACGCCCTCGATGCCGCGCGGCCCCAGTCGAAAGGCCAGGGTATGAAAGTTGCCCACATTGGCGATCATGACGCGCGCACGCGAGCGCACGATCGGGTCGAAAGTGACACCCAGCACTGCCGCAGGCGCGGTGTCCATGACGACCAGCGGGATATTTCCCAGAACTGGCAGGGCGGACTGGCGCGCCGATTGCGCCACCGCCTGGAGGCGGGTCATGATCGGTGGAATTTGATCCGCCAGGTAAGCGAAGGCGCTGAGGCGGTTCTCGGCCCGGATGCGCGCATTCAGATAGTCGAAACGGAACTGGCGGTCGGATACGTCCGGCGGGGCGTCACCGTGATCGAACACGGCCACGGCGACCGCCTCCAGGCTGTCGAGCGAGACGCCAAACGAGGCAAAGGCGCTCGCAATGGCGGGAAAATCGAAATCGCGCAGCTCGATGCGGCGCACCTCTTGCGGCAGGCGGGCGGCTTCGTCCTCGCTCACAAGCTGTACGCCCATCTCCTGCACTTTATCCAGGTCGTCGTTGAACGAGCGGGCTGCGGAAGGGGTAGCGTAAAGCGGCAGTCCGGCGTTGATGTGTCCCTCGGCCGCCCAGGAGTTTGGCCCGCCGCCCATGATCACGCCCGTGAGCAGGACCGGCTCCCCACGGCGCGTGGCCCCTTGGATCTTCCGGCGCACGATCATGGTCGGCGAGGGGACGATCAACTTGAGACCGTTTTCCAGGTCGAGCT
>JADYYC010000150.1 GCA_020853835.1 Anaerolineales bacterium | reverse complement strand
GACATGAGCGTGCCCTATGACCCCGAATTGCGCCGCCTGGCCCTGCAAGTCGCCGAAGAGAAAGGCATCCTGCTTCAACAGGGCGTCTACGCTTCCCTGGCGGGCCCATCGTACGAAACCCCCGCCGACCTGAGATTTTTGCGCAGCTCTGGGGCGGATGCGGTGGGCATGTCGACCGTGCCGGAGGTCATCGTCGCCTGTCACGGGGGCATGCGCGTGCTCGGTTTTTCTGGCATCAGCAATAAGGCAAATCTAGACGGCAGCACGATCACTACTCACGAGGAGGTACTTGAAGCGGGAGAAAAAATCGCGCCTCAGTTGTTAATCTTGCTTCGGGGCGTTTTGCGCCGCATGGCTGCCTGATATTATTGGACCGTAGAATTACTGTCTCGTTATTGACCCCTACCTAGGAGCGGCATGGAAGAAGCAATTGGCTTTTTTCGCGCCTTTGAGACGTGGATTTACCTGCTTCTCGGGCTTGGGGGATTGATCTACATTCGGAAATTTATTGTCGCCTGGCAGGATTTGCGTGGAGCTACATTCGGCCTCGAGCGTGAAAGCGCCCAGGCGCGGTTAAACCAATCTGCCAGTGTCCTTGTGTTGGTACTGACAATGACCCTTACCGAGTTTATTCTGGTCTCCTTTATTGCCCCGGCGATGCCTGGCACGTCTGCGCTTCCGACCCCTACGCTCAACTTGTTGGCGACCCCGACTATCCCGCTTCCTCCCGGAACTCAGCAAGCCAGCCCGGTTGAGACCGCAGTTTCCCCAAGCCTCGCGGAGACCTTGCCAACCGTCAGCAGCGGGTGCATTCCGGGCGAGA
Organism: Anaerolineales bacterium; assembly: GCA_020853835.1. GTDB lineage: Bacteria > Chloroflexota > Anaerolineae > Anaerolineales > UBA4823 > UTCFX2. The sequence continues at coordinate 4,644 of JADYYC010000150.1, read as the reverse complement.
TCGAAATTGTCATCCCCCAGAACGGGGAGGAAATTCGGGGCGTGGTTCCGGTAGTCGGGAGCGCCAATATCCCAAACTTTGGCTTTTATAAATTCGAGATCAAAGGGTTGGGAGAGCCAGCCTGGCTGACCATTCAAGCCGGGAATGTTCCCATCGCCAACGGCAAGCTTGGAGACTGGGATACCTCGCGCCTGTCCCCTGGCGAGTACCAACTGGCCCTGGTCGTCGTCGACAACGAGGCCAAGCCCTCCGAGCCTTGCATTGTTCAGGTTCGCATCACCTCGCCCCCCGACGTCACCCCTGGTCCGTAGAAGGTGTAAAACCCATGCCCGAGATCCAAATCCGCCCTGCGCTGCCCGCCGATATCGTCGAGTTGATCGAGCTGGACCACTCGTATTCTACCGACCTGGTCTGGCAGATGGATTTTAATCACGACCGGCCGCTGGGCCAGATCAACGTCACGTTTCGCAAGATACACCTGCCGCGCTCGGTGCGCCATGAAGTCCCCCGACCGCCGCGCTCGCTGGCGGACGACTGGCAGCGTTTTTCGGGAATGCTGGTTGCGACGATGGAAGAGCGGCCCATCGGATATGTCAGCATCACCCTGGATCCAATTACCGGCGCCGCCTGGGTGCCCGACCTGCTCGTCAACCGCCCGCAGCGCCGCCAGGGCATTGGGAGCGCCTTGCTGCTCTCCGCGGCCGATTGGGCGGTGACCAAAGACAGCCACGATATGGTGCTCGAAATCCAGCCGCGCAACGGCCCCGCGATCGAGATGGCTCTCAAGCTGGGTTTTGAATTCTGCGGCTACAACGATTTTTATTATCCGGTCAATGAGATCGGTCTCTTTTTTCGAAAATCTTTTTAACGAACCATTGGCTGCCGCCCCGCGGCCCTTATTGGAATGTACACCTTATTGATCAGAACGCTCCAAACGCTGGACAGCTTCCTGGCCGCCGGGATCGCCATCACGGCCTTCTCGCTGCTGCTATATGCCCTGTCGTTCAACCTGCGCGACCGCGTGGCGCGCTCGTTTGCGATCATCCTGGCCTGTGTCGTAACCGTGTTTGTTGGTGAGGCGCTGAGCAGCGTCGCGCATACCTCGGAGTTGCTGCAATTCTGGCTGCACTTCCAGTGGGTGGGGATCGTCATCCTGCCGGCCGCGTACCTGCATTTTTCAGACGCCTTGCTCGCCACAACCGGGCGCCCGTCGCGGGGCAGGCGGCGGTTTGCCATCCGCCTGGCGGATTTATTCGCGATCGGCTTTTTGGCGGCGCTGCCAGCGGGCTTGCTGGTGGGTCCCATGATTTCAGAAGCAACCCCCACCCCCCACCTCCAACCCACCTGGATGACCTGGCTGTTTGCGCTGTTTTACGCCGTTGCCATGCTGGTCTCCTGGATCAATTTCTGGAGGGCTTACAAACGCACCGTGACCAGCGCCACCCGCCGCAGGATGGCCTATCTGATCGCGGGCGCGCTCGCGCCCGCTTTGGGTTCGTATCCTTTCTTGCTTTTCGGCTCGGGGCTTGCCGCCCGCTCTCCGCTGTTGTTCTGGTTCACGGTGACCACCAGCAACCTCTTGACCACCTTCTTGCTGGTGTTGATGGCTTACGCGGTGGCGTTTTTTGGCATTCCCTGGCCCGACCGGGTGGTCAAGCGGCGGCTGTTCAAATGGCTGATGCGCGGCCCGGTCACCGCTTCGACAGTCCTGGTCCTGACCACATCGCTCCGCCGTCTTGGCGTCCGGGCGGGGGTGGATCTCTCGACCATCATTCCTGTGATCATGGTCGGCGCAATCCTGTTGTTGGAGCACTTTATCACCCTGGCTGCCCCGGTCTGGCATCGCTGGCTGTTTTTTGGAAAAGACCGTCAGGAAATGGAGCGCCTCCAGACGCTTGACGAGCGATTGCTCACGCGGGGGGATCTGCAGCAATTCCTGGAGGCGATCCTGGCCGCGGTTTGCGATCGCGTGCAGGTTTCCCAGGCTTTCATCGCGACCCTGGGAACCGAGGGAATAGAAACCCTGATCATTATAGGAGGTGAAAAATCGCTGGAGAGCGAGGGGCTTCCGGTCAGCTCAATCAGGGCAGCCGCGAGCAACGGCAACAGCCGTGCCATGTTTGCCTGGGGAGAATACTGGATTGTTCCGCTGGCGGACCATATCGAACAAGAAGACGATTTAATCGGTTTGTTGGGCGTCTGGCGCAACCCGGACCAGGAGCTCGACCACGAGCAACTGGATGACCTGCTGCTGCTGGCGCGCCGGGCGGCCCTGGCAATTGGAGACCGCTATCGCCAGGAACAAGCGTTTAGCTCATTGGAAGAGCTCACGCCAGAGATCGAAATGATCCAGCGATTGCGCGCCGCTTCGAGCTATGCTGGCACCGCGGTTCTGACCTCGCCGGAAGTTCCCATCAAAAACAGCGACCTTTCTTCTTTTGTAAAAGACGCGCTCACCCATTATTGGGGCGGGCCCAAGCTGACCGGCAGCCCGCTGTTGAATTTACAGATCGTACAGCAAACCGCCCAGGCGCAGAAGGAAAGCACGACAAACGCCCTGCGGTCGATCTTGCGCAAAGCCATCGAACACGTCCGTCCAGAAGGAGAAAGGCGCTTTACAGCGGACTGGATTCTGTATAATATACTAGAAATGAAATTTGTCGAAGGCCGAAAAGTTCGTGAAGTTGCCATGCGCCTGGCAATGTCCGAGGCCGACCTTTACCGCAAGCAGCGCGTGGCGATCGAAGCCGTAGCACAGGCGATCGCCGAAATGGAACAGGAAGCGATCCAGGGAGGGCCGCCGCCTGAGTCAAACGATCGGGAAATCAAACAAAAAACTGGAGAATATGCACGGGGAGGATTTCTTAATGGTTAATAAAATTCGTCGTTATCAGGAACAAACCACGCCGCCGCATCCGATGGATGAATCCTGGTGGGAGGCTGTTCTGGCGGAAGAAGACGAACATGTCGAGACGACTCCGGGACGCCCGGCTCGCAGCCCTGCCACGCCGCCGTACTGGGACGAACCCAGACACGACCATATGGGCGACGAGACTTACCTGGACTGGGATCAGGCCTTCGAGCTCTATGAGCAGGACCAGGTCGTCCGCATGGTGGTGTCTGGCTGCAATCGGGGCGGATTGCTGGTCAGCGGAGAGCATTTGCATGGCTTCGTGCCAATCTCTCACCTGGTCGAGACCCCTTGCCAGATTGACGACGCCGAAGCCTGGCTCTCGATGTACATCGATCGCACACTCGATCTGAAAGTGATCGAATGCGACCGTGAGCGTGGGCGGGTTGTTTTCTCGGAACGCGCCGCCCAGTCTCGCCCTGGCAGCCGGAACACGCTGCTCAGCAACCTCACCCCAGGGAACTGCGCGAAAGGGATCGTGACGAACATCACCGACTTCGGCGTATTTGTCGATCTGGGGGGCGTCGAGGGGTTGGTGCACGTCTCCGAAATCTCCTGGGGCCGAGTACAGCACCCGGCTGAAGTGGTTTCGCTGGGGCAGGAAGTGGTCGTGTACGTGATCACGGTCGATCCAAAACGAGCGCGCGTGGCGCTGAGCCTCAAACGCCTCCACCAAAACCCATGGGAGACTGCCGAGTCTCGCTATGCGCCGGGCCAGATTGTAGACGCGGTCATCACCAGCATCGTCCCGTTCGGCGCCTTCGCCCGCCTCGAGGAAGGCCTGGATGGCCTAATCCACGTATCTGAGATCTCCGATGGGGATGACCCGGAGGCGATGGGCGGATTAATGGAGGGCTGCCAGGTGCGCGCTCGAATTTTGCATGTCGATGCGCCAAAGCAGCGCCTGGGTCTCAGCCTGAAGCTGGACGATGAGCCGGTTTCAAGCTGACCGCCCGCTTGACGACCATTTGCTTACCTCTGCCTCGCCCGGCGTCATCTGGGCGGCTTATGTGCGTGTTGACACAGTAATAACCTGGCCTTCATCATGAAAGATCTGTGGAAGATCTTGTTCAGCGTGTTCTTCACGCTGCTGGGAGTAGGGCTGATCCTGCTCGTCAGCGCACCGCCGCGCGGCCAGCCCATCCGGCTGGAGCCGCCGCCCTCGCCCGCTCCCCTTACCGTGTATATCACGGGGGCCGTAAACAAGCCTGGGGTCTACCAGCTTCCGTTTGGCAGCCGCGTGAAAGATGCCGTGCTGGCGGCGGGCGGCTTTTTGGCGCAGGCTGACGAACAAGCGCTCAACCTGGCCGCCCGGGTGGAGGACGGCGGTCAAATTACCGTCCCTGCGCTCGCGCCGACGTTAGGCTCCGCTCAAGCCAGCCCGCCGTCGGCCACTCCGTCGCCAACGCCAACCGAGACGCCGACCCCCAGGTCTGTCTTTCCCATCGACATCAACACCGCCACGCAGGAAGAGCTTGAGCTCCTCCCTCTGATTGGTCCTATGAGAGCCGCGCGCATCGCCGGTTACCGCCGCTCTCACGGCCCGTTCCAAAGCATCGAAGATATTCGCAAAGTGTATGACATCAAACCGGAAGTCTACGAGGCGATCCGCGATTTGATCATCGTCTCGGAGCCGCCTGCAACGGCTTCCCCGACCGCCTCGCCCACAGCTTCTTGAGGCGGTTCAACCTGCAACCTTTTTCAACCATCTGCGTAAAGAGATTAACCCTCGT
>JADYYC010000149.1 GCA_020853835.1 Anaerolineales bacterium | reverse complement strand
GGTTATGGGGGCCTGGAGTGGGCGGCTGGGATCCCGGGCACAATCGGCGGCGCGGTGGTGGGAAACGCCGGAGCTCATGGTTCGGACACAGCCTCCACCCTGCAAATGGCTGAAATCTTGCACCGCATGGGAAAGAGCGGGAACGGTGGCTACATTCGTGAGAATTGGCTGGTGGAAAAACTGGAATACACGTATCGAGCGAGTATATTGAAAAAGTACCCCGGTCAGGCGGTCGTTCTATCGGCTTTGTTCCGTCTGGCGCGGTCGACAAAGGCGGATGTCCAGTCGAAACTCGACGAGCTGGTTGAATACCGCCGTCGCACCCAGCCGCCTGGCGCCAGCACGGGCTCGATGTTTAAAAATCCAGCGGGAGATTACGCGGGCAGGTTGATCGAAGCAGCCGGTTTGAAAGGCTACCGGATCGGGAATGTGCAGATCAGTCCGCTGCACGCCAATTTCTTTATCAATCTGGGCGACGGAACTGCGAGCGATGTTTACGGGTTAATTCTTCACACTCGAGAGAAGGTTGCCCAGCAATTTGGCGTTCAGCTCGAGCTGGAAGTCGAATTGTTGGGTGATTGGTAAGCAGATGGCAGAACAGGGCAAGATTCGGGTTGGGATCATCTTTGGCGGGCGCTCCGGTGAGCACGAGGTCTCGCTCATGTCAGCGCGCTCCGTCCTTGACGCTTTGAATCCTGACAAATATATCGTCACCCAGATTGGCATCTCTCACGAAGGCGTGTGGCTGGTCGGCGACGATACGTTGGATGTGATGTTGAGCGGGAACCTCCAGCAGCTTACCCCCGTGACCATCTTTCCCGATCCCGTGCGAAGAGGGTTGTTTGCGATACGCTCGGATCAACTTGGCGCTCAAATAGAGCTGCTGACCAAACTGGATGTCGTGTTCCCGGTGTTGCATGGAACGTTTGGCGAAGACGGAGCAATTCAAGGTCTGTTGGAATTAGCTGACCTGGCCTACGTGGGCGCGGGCGTGCTGGGTTCTGCGTTGGGGATGGACAAAGGGATCTGCAAAGAAATCTTGCGCGCCCGTGGTATCCCCGTCGTGGATTGGATGGTGCTCTTGCGCAGCGAGATCGAAGCAGATGTCGCTCAGGCTGTGCAAAAGGTGCAGGGCTTTGCGGACTACCCCTTGTTCATCAAACCAGCCAATCTCGGCTCGTCGGTGGGCATCATGAAGTGCGTATCGCGCTCCGACCTGCTGGAAGGGTTGATCGAAGCCGCTCGTTTTGATCGCCGAGTATTGGTCGAGCGTGGGGTACAGAACGCGCGCGAAATTGAAATCAGCGTGATGGGCAATGAAGAACTGCGCGTTTCGGTGCCAGGCGAAGTGATACCCAGCCGCGAGTTCTATTCATACGAGGCTAAATATATCGACGACGCCTCGCAATTGTTGATCCCGGCGCCGATATCCGCCGAACTGACCCGCCGTGTCCAGGACCTGGCGCTGCGCGCGTATCGCGCCATTGATTGCGCCGGCATGGCCCGGGTTGACTTCTTGCTTGAACAAAAGGGAGCCAATCTGGAACCAGGTGAGCTTTATTTGAGCGAAGTAAACACCATCCCTGGCTTTACGAAGATCAGTATGTATCCAAAATTATGGGAAGCCAGCGGGATGACGTACCCCGCTTTGATCGATAGGCTGATCGAGTTGGCGCTGCGGCGCAAACAGGATCGCGACCGCACTGAGCGGCGCTACCGAAGGGAACCCTGAAGATGAAACTGCCCGGTCGATCCGCTGCGAGAACGGATGAGATACGCCGCCGCCGAGACGCTCGGTCCAGGGCGGCGCAGCAGAGCGCCAAGGCGCGCAAGAGCCGGGTTGTGACGCCGCCGCCTCCTCCGGTGATGGCGCGCACCCCGATGGCAGGCATTTCCCGGCCGGTTGCCCAGGGCAGCCGCAGGGGTCGCAGGCTCTATAACGTCAGTCTGGACCCGGCGCAGGGCATGGAAATGAGCCTCCCGGCGCTGCCCAGGCTGGCATTGAGCTGGCGCTTGATTTCCCTGTTTCTTGTCGCGATGTTGGGCTATGCGTTGTACTACTCCTGGGAATCGCCCACGTTCCGCGTGGACGCCCCGCAGATCGAAGGCTTGCAGCGCCTGACGATTAACGAGGTCAACGCTGCAATCGGGTTGATCGGTGAGCCAATTTTCTTGCTGGACGCGCCGTCTATCGAGGCGGATTTACGGGAAGCCTTCCCTGAGTTCTCGTCGGCGCAGGTTCAGATCAAGCTGCCAAATACGGTGACAATTGTGGTGACCGAGCGCACGCCGGTGCTTATCTGGAGCAAGGGCGGCGAAAGCTCTTTGGTTGATGACCAGGGCGTTACCTTCCCGGTTCGCAGCTCCACGCCTTCGGGATCTTATCCGGTCATCGAGGCAAGCGGCGATCCGCCAAAGATCGTTTTGCCGTCCGAACAGAGCCTGACCCCGAGGGGCGAAACGCTCAACAAGATCACGGGAATATTATTACCTCAGCTTGCCCCAAGAGACCAGGTTCACCCCTTGATATCGCCCGGCATGGTCAAGGCGGTGCTCTTGCTGGCGAAACAAGCTCCAACGGGAGCAAAATTGATTTACGACCCGGCCCACGGGCTTGGATGGACAGACCGGCGCGGCTGGAACGTGTACCTCGGGGACGAGCAGGACATCGAGACAAAGATGCTCGTTTATCGAGCCATCATCGAAAACATCAAGGGAGGGGAAGTTCGCCCGACCATGATCAGCGTGGAATACCTGCACGCGCCGTACTACAGGATTGAGAATTGATGACGGACTTCTTGTGTAACACCTGGAATGATTCTTTTGAGGCGCTTTGATGAACGATCAAATCCTGATAGGAATTGATATTGGAACGACCAAGATCTGCACCCTGGTCGCGCGCGAAGAAAGCCTGGACCAACTCAGAATCCTCGGAGTGGGGATTGAACCATCGCAAGGGCTGCGCAAAGGCGTGGTGGTAGATCTGGAAGCTGCCGCACAGGCGGTTGCCCGCTCGGTCGAAAAGGCGGAGCGGACCTCAGGGGTGGAAGTGCTCTCGGCGCTTGTGAGCATGGCTGGTTCTAATGTCTCTTCTATGAACAGCAAAGGCGTTGTCGGCGTGGCCGGCCGCGTGATCGACCAGGGCGATGTCGCCAGGGCGGTGGATGCGGCGCGCGCGATTGCTGTGCCTCACAATCGCGAGATCGTGCATGTCATCCAGCGCGGCTTCAACGTGGATGGTCAGGAAGGCATCAGCATGCCGATCGGGATGCACGGATACCGCCTGGAAGTGGAGACGCATATCATCACCGCCGCAACCGCCAGCGTAGAAAACCTGCGCCAGTGCGTGGCCGCCGCCGGGATCGAAGTGTCGCAATTCGTGCTGAACCCGCTTGCCTCGGCCGAGGTGGTCTTGAGCGAAGCTGAGCGCCAGATGGGGGTGGTGGTTTGTGATATTGGCGGCGGCACGACCGATATGGCGATTTACGTCGATGGCGACGTCTGGCACACTGCGGTTCTATCGATCGGTGGGAATCACATCACCTCCGACATCGCTCAGGTGATGCATTTACCCGCCACGCAGGCGGAGGAGATCAAGCTCCAGCACGGTCATGCAAACCCCGATGAGATCGACGCCCAGCAATATTTCAGCCTGCGCCCGTTTGGCGACCAGGACGTCGTTCAGGCGAGCCACCTTGAGCTGGTGGAGATCATCCACGCCCGCGTTGAAGAGATCTTCAACATGGTCGTCCAGGAGATCAAGCGCTCGGGTTATGATGGCTTGCTGCCGGCCGGGATGGTGCTTACAGGAGGTGTGAGCGCCCTTCCGGGTATCCGTACGATCGCCAGCCAGGTGCTTGGAGTTCCGGTGCGGACCTCCAAGCCCGAAAACCTGGTTGGCATGGTCGACCGGCTGGATTCACCGGCGTATTCCACCAGCGTGGGCTTGCTCCGCTGGGGCATGCTGATGAATGAGTTCTCGCCGGAAGGTGTTTCGCGCCACCCCAGGACAGGGAGGGGCAGGATAGATGCCTCTTTTGTGGATTGGGAGCGTATCAAGGGTTGGCTGAGGCGGTTGTTGCCCTGAACGCGAATCGGGACAGCGCCGTTTAATGCGTAAGTAAGGCAATAAACAAAGGTGATTTCATCCAGAAAGAGGAGGAAGTAATGTCGATCAGTAACAACACACCCAATCAGATTGAGTCGTTTGCCCGCATCAAAGTCATTGGTGTTGGCGGCGGCGGCTGTAACGCAGTCGATCGGATGATCGATGAAGGCCTTCAGGGCGTTGAGTTTGTGGCTGTGAACACGGATGCACAGGCCCTGCTGCTCTCGAAGGCTACCACGCGCGTCCGGATCGGCGAGAAGCTGACCCGCGGGCTGGGTTCTGGCGGCGATCCAGAAATGGGCCAGAAAGCCACCGAGGAATCGGCGGAAGAGCTTTACAGCGTGCTAAAGGGCTCCGATATGGTCTTCATCACCGCTGGGATGGGCGGCGGCACCGGCACCGGCGGCGCGCCCATCGTGGCGCAAATCGCCAAAGAAGTCGGCGCGCTCACGATCGGGGTGGTCACCCGCCCCTTTACCTTCGAAGGTTCGCGCCGGATCCAGTCTGCCGAATCGGGGATTGGCCGGCTCAAGGAACAGGCCGACACGCTGATCGTGATCCCGAACGACCGGCTGCTTCAGATCGTGGATAAGCGCGCAAACCTGCAAACGGCATTCCGCCTTGCGGACGATGTGCTGCGCCAGGGCGTGCAGGGCATCTCGGAATTGATCACGGTCCCCGGCCTGATCAACCTGGACTTCGCCGACGTGCGCACGATCATGTCCGAGGGCGGCGCGGCGCTGATGGCGGTTGGGAATGCCAAGGGCGAGGACGCAGCCCGGGTCGCCGCCGAGCAGGCGATCTCCAGCCAGTTGCTCGATATCACGATCGACGGGGCGCATGGCATTCTCTTCAACGTCACCGGCGGCCCAGAGCTCACCCTGTTCGACGTGAACCAGGCTGCGGCGATCATCAAGGAGACCGCTCACCCCGACGTCAACCTGATCTTCGGCGCCGTGATCGACCCGAATTTGAAAGACCAGGTGCGCATCACGGTTATTGCGACCGGTTTCGAGCGGGCTGCAATGCCGCGCCGGGTGCAGGAGACGCCAGCAATCGAGCCGCGCAAGCATTATGAACCGGAATCTGTGACCGTATCGGCCCATACAGCGCCTCAACCCGCGCCGAGAGAGTTTCAGCCACGGTCTTTCAATACCGAAGACCTGGATATTCCGACTTTCCTGCGAAACCGAAACCGTTAGGTAGTGATTTGCGAGCATTTTTATTGTCAGTTTGAATGCGTTCGGTTGACCAGAAAGAGAGCATCTGTGTCTGATCGCGGCACGCGGTCGATTGAAGGATGTGTTGAAAACTGAATCGCCGGAACCCTCCTGCCGGTGATGTACTTTGCTTTGCCTGCATTATGATGCCCCCAATTCGCCTTCGCATGGGGCAGCAGGCGGCTGTGGGTGGGGTCTGGCGCCAACCGCGCCAGACCTCCCCTGGGTTTCCGCAGAAACTCTAATCTTAGAAGGACTAAAGTAGTCTTGTCAGTCAGGGGTGATTATGCTAGAATGCACTTTGTCTGGCCTATATGTAAGGTTGGATCACGAAATAACCCCCAGTAATAGCGGTTACAGATGTTCTAAGAATTTAAAGGGATTCCATGCGCTGTCCCTACTGTAAGAATCAAAACTCCCGAGTAATTGATACCACCCGCGACTCACGGGGCGGCGTGCGCCGCCGCCGCGAATGCGAGGATTGCAAGCAGCGCTTCAGCACCTACGAGCGCCCAATCCTGGCAACCCCGCTGCTGATCAAGCAGGACGGGACGCGAGAAGAGTTCGACCGCGAGAAGCTGATCCGGGGCATACGCATCTCGTGCGCAAAGCGGCCCGTGTCCGCAGCCGATATCGAGCGGCTGGTTGGCGAAATCGAATCCACTTTGCAAGCGATGGGCAGGGCTGAAGTCTCGTCTCGGGTTGTGGGCGATATGGTGATCGCCGGTTTGAAGGAACTGGATCAAATTGCGTACATCCGGTATGCGATTGTTTATCTTCGATTGGACGACCTGAAATCGATCCGTGGAGAAATTGACCGCCTTTTAGAAAGTTAACGGACAAATTGAGGATCGATGACTTCAGGGGGACGATTGTTTTAACGAGTAGCTTGAGAACAGGATGGAGGCGTTGAACATATGGCTGAGATGATCGACTTACAAAAACAAGATAACGGCTTGCTAAAAACGCCGCCGCTTCCCGAGGGGCTCCCTCGGGTGGAGTTGACTGAAAACGCTCGTAAAGTTTTGATCCGGCGCTATGTACGGCGCGGCAAGGACGGAAAGCCAGCCGAGACGGTGGAAGAAATGTTCTGGCGCGTATCCTACCATGTCGCGGCCAGCGAAGCGCTTTGGGAGGGGGACGTAGAAAGCCGGGCGGCTCAGTTCTATGCGCTTCTTTCCCAGAAGCGGTTCTTCCCGAATTCACCCACTTTCACCGGAGCGGGAACCCCCTTGGGACAACTGGCGGCTTGTTTTGTCCTGCCTATCAGCGACGATATGGGGCGTGACTCGACCGGGATTTTTCAAACGCTGCGTGATGCTGCCTTGATCCAGCAAACAGGCGGGGGAAATGGCTTCTCATTTTCACGCTTGCGCCCAAAAGGGGCGCTGGTCAAATCTTCCGCGGGTCAGGCGACGGGGCCGGTAGGTTTTTTGCGCGTTTACGACAAGGCCTTTGGCGAGGTCGCCCAGGGCGGCACCCGGCGCGGCGCTAACATGGCCGTCCTGCGCGTCGACCACCCGGATATCGAAGAATTTATCACCTGCAAGACAAATGAGAACGCGATCACAAATTTCAACATCTCGGTTGGCATCACCGATGCGTTTATGCAAGCCGTGCGTGACGATGCGGACTGGGAGTTGCGCTTCCCCGACGTTCACTCGAACGAATACAAACGCCTCAGCGGGACTTTGGAACAAATGGAAGCCGCCAGCGTGCCTATCCAGGTCTATAAAACCGTCAAGGCGCGCCAGCTTTTTGACAAAATCGTCTCGCAGGCCCATCACAATGGAGAGCCGGGGATGTTGTTCCTCGACGCCGCCAATCGCTCCAACCCGGTGCCGCATATGTACGCCCTCGAAGCGACCAACCCTTGCGGAGAGCAGTGGCTCGGGCCCTACGAAAATTGCTGTCTCGGGTCGGTGAACCTGGCTGCCCATCTCGGCCCAAACGGGGAAGTGGACTGGGAAGCCCTGCGCCTGAGCGTTGTCCTCTCGACCATCTTTTTGGATGACGTTGTCGAGGCAAACGCCTATGTCCCGGCGGTTCCGCAGCTTTATGAAGCTGCGCACCGCGCCCGCCGGATTGGCCTGGGGATCATGGGGTTGGGCGATTTAATGTATCATGCCGGCGTGCGGTACGGCTCGGAAACCGGGCAGGAGTTCGCGGGGCAGGTGATCGAATTCGTGCGTTATCACGCCATGCATACCAGCG
>JADYYC010000148.1 GCA_020853835.1 Anaerolineales bacterium | reverse complement strand
CGATCGTAGCGGCGGGGTGGGCCTGGAAGGCCCTGGACCGACAGGACGTCCCGGGGCTTGCCTGGGCGGGGCTGGCGGCGCTGTGCGCGGCGGGCGTGCACGGGATGGTGGAGGTGGTTTTTTACGGCGAGCCAACCCTGCCGGTCATCGGCGCGGCGCTCGGGTTTGCCTCGCTCGCCGCGCCGGCTCCGGCGCCCCGATTGGCTGAGCCGCGCCGGGTGCAGGCATGGGCTCCATTTTTAGCGGGGGCGGCGCTGCTCGCGGGCGGCCTGCTGGTTTTTTACCGGCCGCTGGCAGCCGCCTGGTACGCCAACCTGGGCGCCCTGGAACAAAGCCGGATCGAGCTGGGCCAGTTCGACCCGGCGAACTTCGACCACCCTTCTCTGGAACAGATCCGCCGCCAAAGCGATTTGGGGCAGGCGCAAGCCCTGTTCGAGGGCGCGCTCGGGTTCCAGCCGGGCAACCTCACCGCGCTCCAGCGCTTGAGCCTGATCGCGCTCGCCCGCGCTGAATACGCGCCCGCGCTCGCCTGGATGGAAACGGCCTGGAACGCCAGTCATCGCGACCTCACCACCCGCCTGATCTACGGCGACGCCCTGGTGGCCGCCGGTCAGCCCGACCGGGCGGCGGACATCCTCCAGGGCGCCAGTTGGGCGGGCGGGCGGCTGGCCGGCCAGGGCTGGGCGCGCTACTGGGAGAGGGGCGATGCACCGCGCGCCGTCTTCGCCTGGGAGGCGGCATTGATGCTCGACCCGGGGAACACGGACGCCGCGGCCTGGCTGGCGGCTGCCAAAGCGCATGTGAAACCTTAGGTTTTGTATTACAATCCTAAACTGTCAGGGAAAAAACCGTCCTGTAGAAATCATCTTCCATGAGCGATCGTTATCTGGTCACCGGCGGGGCCGGGTTTATCGGGAGTCATCTGTGCGAGCTGCTCGCCAGCCAGGGCAAGTCCGTGGTGGCTATCGACGACCTTTCAACCGGGCGGGTGGAGAACATCCGCCACCTGCTCCCCCTGCCCAACTTCCAGTTTGTGCGCGAGACCATCATGAACGCCCAGGTGCTCGACCGCCTGGCAAGCCAGTCCGAGACGATCGTTCACCTCGCCGCGGCGGTCGGCGTCAAGCTCATCGTCGACGACCCGGTGCACACGATCAACACCAACATCCTCGGCACGGAAGCGGTGCTCACCACCGCCAACCGCTATGCCTGCAAGGTGCTGATCGCATCGACCTCGGAGGTGTACGGGAAGGCGACCAAGGTGCCCTTCTGCGAGGAGGACGACTGCCTGATCGGCCCTACCACGCACAGCCGCTGGGCGTATGCGGTTTCAAAACAGGTGGACGAGTTCCTCGGCCTGGCCTACCAGCGCCAGTTCGGCCTGCCGGTGGTGGTGATGCGGTTCTTCAACACGATCGGCCCGCGCCAGACCGGGCGCTACGGCATGGTGGCGCCGCGCTTCATCCGCCAGGCCCTGAGCGGCGAGCCGTTGACCGTGTATGGGGACGGGGAACAATCGCGCTGTTTTGCGGACGTCTCGGACGTGGTGGGCGCGGTCGTCCGCCTGGCCGAACACCCCGGCGCGGTCGGTCAGGTCTTCAACATCGGCGGCGTCGAAGAGATCACCATGCGCGGGCTGGCCGAGCGGACGATTGAGCTGACCGGCAGCCGCTCGCCGATCGAGTACATCCCTTACGACCGGGCATACGCGCCCGGTTTCGAGGACATGCGCCGGCGGGTGCCCGGCCTGCAGAAGATCTCCGCCCTCATCGATTACCGGCCGAGCTTCACCCTGGACGAAACGCTCCGGCGGGTGATTGCCTACGAAAAACAGCGCCTGGAGGCCCCGACCGGGTGAAAACCATGCCGCACAATCCATACGACATCCCCTTCAACAAACCCTGGATTTCGGGCGACGAGTACCGCTACATGGCTCAGGCGGTCGAAGGCGGGCATATCTCGGGCGACGGCCCTTACACTCGTCGCTGCAGCCAGACCCTCGAAGCGTGGCTGGGCGCAAAGCGCGTCCTGCTCACAACCAGTTGCACGCACGCGCTCGAGATGAGCGCGCTGCTGCTGGAGCTCAAACCGGGCGACGAGGTCATCCTGCCCGCGTTCACCTTTGTCTCGACCGCCAACGCCTTTGCGCTGCGTGGCGCCAGGCCGGTCTTCGCCGACATCCGCCTCGACACGCTCAACCTCGACGAGGGGCAGATCGAGCGGCTCATCACGCCCAACACCAAAGCCATCGTCCCCGTGCACTACGCCGGCATCGGGTGCGAGATGGGCGCGATCATGGAGATCGCCGCGGCGCACGGTCTGGAGGTGGTCGAGGACAACGCCCACGGGCTGCTGGGGCGGTACCGCGGCCGCCTGCTCGGCACGTTTGGGGGCATGGCGACGCAGAGCTTTCACGAGACGAAGAACTTCACCTGCGGCGAAGGGGGCGCGCTGGTGCTCAATCACGAGCGCTGGATCGAGCCGGCGGAGATACTGCGCGAGAAAGGCACAGATCGCAGCCGCTTCTTCCGCGGCCAGGTGGACAAATACACCTGGGTGGGGTTGGGATCGAGCTATCTTCCTTCGGATGTGCTCGCGGCTTTCCTCCTGGCTCAGCTCGAATCGCACGCGCGCATCCAGCAGCGCCGCAAAGAGATCTGGGAGTGCTATATGCAAGAGCTGCGCGGCTGGGCCGAGGCGTGCGGCGCCAGGCTCCCCATCGTCCCGCCGGGCTGCGAGCCGTCCTACCACCTGTTCTATGTGCTGATGCCTGATCTCGAGCGCCGCGCGGGGTTGATCGAACACCTGAAACAGAGGCGCATCCTGGCCGTGTTTCACTACCAGCCGCTCAACACCTCTGAGATGGGGATGCGCTTTGGCGGGCGCCCCGGAGACTGCCCGGTGACCGAACAGATCGCCGACCAGCTGGTGCGGCTGCCCTTCTATAACGGCATCACGGACGAAGAGCTGGAGCGAGTGATCGAATCCATCCGGTCCTATTCATTTTAAACGACAAGGAGACAGGCGCTCATGGGAGAAAAAATCCTGGTAACCGGCGGGGCCGGGTTCATCGGCTCGCATCTGGTCGACGCGCTGATCGAAGCCGGCCACACCGT
>JADYYC010000147.1 GCA_020853835.1 Anaerolineales bacterium | reverse complement strand
TGCAAAACGACCCCGAATTTCAATCTCTGCACGTGGCGCTGGTCAGCATCGCCCTCGATCCGCTCGCCGAAATGGCGGAAGAAGCCTCTGCCATGGGGATCCACTCGGTTCCTTTGTTGTCGGACCCTGACGCGGCCGTCTCAGCCAAATACGACGTGCTGAAATGGGCCGTCGCCAGTGGAGAGCCCAGCCACACCTTCGTCCTGATCGACCAATCTGGAAAAATTGTCTGGATCAAGGATTACGGAGCGCCGGATAACCCCGCGCGCACGATGTACGTCCCCGTCCCCGAATTGATCACCGAAATCCGCAAGGCTTTGTCGTAGAGGAGGCATGGGATAGCCCTGGCAGGCTCGGTTTGCCGGCAAAGACTTCCGAAGTCTTCGAGACTTCGGAAGTCTAACCATGCGGCGAAGGGCATAGTGTATACTTGCACCCATGCTTCCCCAGTGTCTGGTTTACCGCCTGGGGCTGGTCCCGTATCGCACTGCCTGGCAGCTTCAGGATGACCTCGCAGCCCGCATTGCCTGCGCTTCCCACCCGCCGGCGCTGTTGCTGCTCCAGCACCCCCACGTCTTCACCTTTGGCCGGCGCGGCCAGGCGGCTCACCTCCTCTGGGACGAGGCTGAGCTGGAACGGCGCGGGGTGGAGGTCGTCTGGGCGGATCGCGGCGGTGATGTGACTTACCACGGCCCTGGGCAGCTCGTCGGCTACCCGCTGCTGCCGCTCACTCCGGGCGGGCTTTACGCCGGTACAAAGCCTTCTGAACCCCTGCTTTCCAGCCGCGCCCAGCCAAAGGGGGATTACATCGGCTACCTGCGCAAGCTGGAGCAGGTGCTGATCGACGCGCTGGCTCATTTCAATGTTCGGGCTATGCGGCTGGAAGGCAAAACAGGCGTCTGGCTGCCGCCCGATACGACCGCTGGCAGAGGCGCTCCCGCCAAGATCGCCGCGATCGGCGTGAAGGTGGACGCCCGCGGCGTCTCACGGCATGGGTTCGCCCTCAACATCGACCCGGATATGTCCTACTGGGAGGGGATTGTGGCCTGCGGGCTGGCTGGTCATCCCGCGGCCAGCCTGGCTGAGATCTTGCACCCACTTCCCCCAAACGAGGCCGTCGAACAGGCAGTGATCGACGCATTTGCCCGCCTGTTTGGCTACGAAATGGTGATCGAGCCAAACGAGACCCTGTCGAGCGGAGAGGACACAAAGTGAGATCGGATCGCCGTATTATCCTGATACTTCTGCTTGTGATTTCCCCCCTGGCGCTGTCCGGGTGGAACGCGAATATCCCCGTCGCAGCCCAAAGCGCCCCTCCGCAGGCGCTGGTGCGCATCGATCCGGGCGGCAACGATGCGATCGAAGCGCTGATCAAGCTCGACCTGCCGTTGTTCGAACAGCTCTACGACGCTGAAGGCGAGCCTTACTTGATCGCGTCGGCTGGCGCACAGGCCAGAGAGGCATTGACCGGGCGGGGCTTCCAGGTCACGCTCCTCGACGCGCAGGGCGATCCAAACGGTTACACGCTGCTCTATGGATCAGCGCAAGACCTGGCAAAAGCGGGCGAGTTCGCGGATATATTGCTGGCGGAGGGCAGCTTCGGGCTGGCGCGCGGCCCGGTTAATCAGAACGGCGCGCTGGCCGCGCTCGGGCTGGACCTGACGCCGCTGGTGGAGCGCCCGCGCATTGCTGCCCCGCCTCAGCCCCGGGCGGCTAATCTACCGACCGCCATCACGCCCAGCGCGTTGGTGCAGGAGATGGTCAGCCAGCTCAAGCCGGGCGACCTGTCCGACCTGGTGGGCGGGCTGAGCGGCGAGAAGGCGGTGGTGGTCGATGGACAGCCCTACACGATCCTGACCCGTTACACCTACACCGGCACACCGCTTAACAAAGCCACGCGCTATGCGTACGAACATTTCCAATCCCTCGGGTTGGCGACCTGGTACGATTATTACATGATCTCCGGCCTCGAAAAGCGGAACGTGCTGGCCCAGCAGACGGGGCTGACACACCCCGAGCGCGTGGTGATGCTGACAGCGCACCTGGATTCGACCTCGTACGTCAACGGCAACCCCAATACTTACGCGCCGGGGGCGGATGACAACGCAAGCGGATCGGCGGCGCTGATGCGCATCGCCGAGATCCTTTCCCAGTATGATTTCGGCTGCACGCTGCGCTACGCCCTGTTCACCGGCGAGGAGCAGGGCATGTTTGGCAGCAAGGCTTATGCGCTTGACGTCTACAACGCGCGCGAAGACCTGCGGGGCGTGCTCAACATCGACATGCTGGGTTACAACACGCCAGGCAGCGCCCCGCGCTTCGAGCTGCACACCCGCCCCGGCAACGCGGGCGATCTGGCGATTGCGGGCCTGTTCAGGGATGTCGTGCAGGCTTATGGGATGGCGCTCACGCCCTTGATCCTGCAGGACGGCAAGACCTTTAGCGACCATTCCTCTTTCTGGTACTACAATTACCCGGCGGTGCTGGCCATCGAAGACTGGAACGATCACACCCCTTACTACCACCAGACCGGCGACCGGCTCGGAACGCTCGACCTCGCCTACTATAAGGATTTTGCCAGGGCGGCCCTGGCGACTTTTGCCCACATGGGCTGCCTGCTTGAGACCCGCCTTTCCGGCACGCTGACCGACGCGTCGTCCTCCGCTCCGATCCAGGGGGCTACCGTGGAGGCCTGGCAAAACGGCGTGCGCGTGCGCTCGGCCCAGACCGGAGCCAACGGGGGTTACTCGCTGGCGCTGAGCCCCGGCAGCTACACCATCCGCATGCGCGCCCAGGATTACATCGGCCAGGATTTCACCGGCGTGACGCTGGCGAACGGACAGAACCTGGTGCTCGATGTCGCAATGACCTACTGCGAATTTGTGCGCGAGACCAGCCTGCTGACCTCCAGCACGACGCCCGAACTGGGCGAGACGGTTCACTTCAGCGCAACCGTGGGCGGAGGAGAGCTGCCCATCAGCTATGAGTGGGATTTTGGGGACGGCGGGAGCGCCAGCGGAGCCTCCACCAGCCACGCTTACAATCTGCGCGGCGCCTACCCGGTGACCCTGACCGCCTCGAACGCCTGTGGCGTTCCGCAGATCCGAGCGGCGGCGATTTACGTTGACGTCGATCTGACCTTCCTGCCCCAGGCCGCAAGGCCATAAGTCCGCGTAAATACGGTTTGACAGTTGAGGCAAAAATCATTACACTATAGCGCAGATATGATCAGGAGGCGATCAAATGGCTTCGCAAACCTACCAGCTGGTGATGCACAAGGGTCCCAATCCGGGCAAGATTTTTGAGCTCGTACAGGATGAGTTGACGATCGGCAGGGATATCACCAACCGGATCGTGATCAACGACCCCGAGGTCTCCCGCAAACACGCGCGGCTGGCGCTCCAGTCAGGCGCGTACGTGATCGAAGACCTGGGCTCGACCAATGGCACGTTTGTGGACGGTCAGCGATTGATCGGGCCCCACATGCTGCGCCCGGGCGAGACGATCATGTTCGGCGAGAAGATCAGCCTGGAATATGAGGTGCTGGGGTTCGATCCGAACGCGACCCTGGTCAGCGGGGCGGGCCCACAGGTCCAGCCAGCCGCGCCGCGCGAGACTTACCGGGTGGAGCCGGGGGATTACGGCTACCAGCAGCCCCCTGTTCCGCAGCAACCTGCGCCGCCAGCGCAACCGCCCGGATATTACCAGCCGCCTCAACCCGCCTACCAGCAGCCGCCGGTGTACAGCGGCAACGTCCCACCGGGTCCATCAGAAGCGTACGGACCGCCGGGCGCGGCTTACGAGATGGTCGCGGAAGAACCAGAAGGGCGCAAATCTCGCGCCTGGCTGTTTGCGGGGTGTGGGGTGATCCTGATATTGTTGTGCTGCGTGGTGGCGGGCATATTTGCATTTGACTCTCTGGACCTTTACTGCACCGCGCCGTTCGACGCCCTTTCCGGCATCCTGTATTCCTGCCCGTAACCGCCTGAGCGCCCCGCGTCCGAGGCGAGACGCTTCAGGGACCAGTCTGCACAAATAAGAACTCACCAACCCCAGCCCGGAATGGCTTGTCCAGAACCGGGCTGGGGTTTGCTCTTGGTGCGCCGCCAGCGGTCGTCTCCGCGCAGAGGACTTTGATAGAAGCCAGGGCAGGATGGTTGATGG
>JADYYC010000146.1 GCA_020853835.1 Anaerolineales bacterium | reverse complement strand
TCGTCGTTAGCAACAGTTACAACGACATCATGAATTACTGCGGTAATCAGTGGATTTCAGATTACACCTATCTGGGCCTGTATCAAGATCAGAGGGCCAGCGCGGCTCAAGTCAGCCTGCCAGAACAAGATACAGTCTTTGTCCGCGCTACGATGGATACGAATGGCGAGTTCGACCTCGCGCCTTTATATTTCTTCAACAGCAGCCCCGATGCGACGCCAGAATCGAGCGAATACGCTGTACAATTATTGGATGAAGCGGGCCAGGTCGTCGCCCAGCAGCCTGTCTCGCTCCTGCATGCCGAAGAAGGCGATATAGTAGTCAACTCGGTGAGCGCCCGAGTGCCGCTCCCCGCCGGTAAAACCTTCACCTCTCTCAAACTGGTGAAGAATAACACCGAACAGGCAGCCCGCTCCCTCGCCCCAGCCGCCCAAACACAGGTGCTGTCTGAGGCGTCCATCCATCAAGACGCGGATCGATTGACCTTGGATTTACCTCGCGCGAACCAGCCCGCCTTAATTCGTTATACAGCCGATGGCGGCAGCGCCTGGACCACCCTTAGAGTTGACTATACAGACAGCCTCCTGGAAATCGATCCCCACAGCCTGCCCGGCGCCCCGCTCCAGTTTCAAATTATCTATGCCGATGGCGCCGGTAGTTACACGCTTGATTGGACGCCATAATCACGACCGCCAGGATTTTCCTGGCACAAAGGTTGCATCAATCCTGGAGTGCCTGGCGCTTCAGGATTTTCTTTTTATCGCAAATATCCACGCGTTTGCGCCATGACAAAATCAGGTTATAATCGTCCGTAATTACTATGGTATCCGATTTGCAACCCGAGCCTACCGGTAGCAGGGCTGAGACAAAAGCTCCTCAGCCAGACCAATCACCCCCGCAACCATCGGCTCAACCCGCTCAGGCGCCTCCCTCGCGCCGGCGAATTCTGGACTTCATCAGAGCCGCGCCAGCCAGGCCTCCCAGGAAAGGGCTGGTCTTCCATCTCGAAGTCGTCTTTGCGGTTGCAGCGATCCTCGCAACCCTGTTCACAGCCTGGACGCCAGGGCGTCAAAGCTCCTTGTTTCCTCCTCCAGCCTCCACAAACCCCGCGCTTGCCCTTCAGCCCACGCCGACGTTTATCCCCGGCGCGCCAACACCCACTTTGCCAAACCCACGCCTGGTTGGGATTGTAGCAGGCCATTGGAAAAACGATTCGGGCGCTGTATGTCCGGATGGGTTGAAAGAAGTGGACTTGAATTTGAACATCGCCACTCAGGTCCAGAAAATCCTGGCAAAAGAGGGCTACCAGGTTGATCTGCTCCACGAGTTTGACGACCGGCTGACCGGCTATCATGCCGCAGCCCTTGTCTCCATTCATAACGATTCGTGCGATTTCATCAATAACGAGGCAACCGGTTTCAAGGTCGCTGCTGCATTCGCAACCAAATATCCGGATCGAACTGCACGCCTGACTTCCTGCCTGCGGGCGCGTTATGGTTCAATAACGGGCCTGCCAGTTCACAGCACCAGCGTCACCCCAGATATGACCAGCTATCATGCTTTTGGAGAGATAAACGAAAACACGCCGGCAGTCATCATCGAAACCGGTTTCATGAACCTTGACCGCACCATCCTCACCCAGGAGGCAGATCGCGTTGCCCAGGGGGTTGCATCGGGGATACTTTGCTACCTCAAAGATGAGAGCGTCGGGATGCCCACGCCAGAAAACATTAGTCCAGAAGTCAGCCCGACTGCCCCATGAATAGCTCTTCCCGCCCTTCTACTCCAGGAGATCGCAGCGCTCAAGCGCTTGAATTGATCAACCTGGCTCGCCAGGATCTCAACAATAATGAAAGACTTCAAGCTCGAAATCACGCAGCCCAGGCAGCTGCCCTCGCGCCGCATCTGGAAGATCCCTGGTTGATCCTTGCCGCGCTTGCGAGCCCAAAAGCCAGCATCGCCTATCTCCAGCGCGCCCTCGAGATCAACCCCGCCAGCGGGCGGGCTCAAAAAGGCATGCAATGGGCTTTGCAGCGCCTGGAACTCCCGCGCGCACAACCGCCTGCCCCTACCCCTCGACCGACCCGGCCTTCGGAACGGCAGCCTCTTGCTGACCTTCCCCCATCGGCGCCTGCGTTATCTACCGCGCCCGTGCTCAAGCGTTCGGTGGTGCCGCTTCGTCCGGTGCGCAGGCGAAGAAAGAAAACCGTCGTTCCGGCAGTTTTTGTCTATGCGTTTGCAGTTCTGTTCCTGTCGATCGTTTTATTTATCATTTCACTCGCGCCGTATTACCCAGGCTTTATTGCCAGCTTACCGCCTGACACGCTCGCCCAAGTGCCCGTCCTTTCCACCGCAGCTGCCTATTCCTTTTATCCCACCGAAACGCAAACTGCTCCAACCGAGGCGCCTGTAGAGCTGGCAGGGCTTGGTTTCTCGGCTGGTGATAGCCCCCAAACCGCCCAGCCCAGCCCCGAGCCGTCAGCGACCCCCACTCCCTTGCCCACTGCCCCCCCCTCCGCGACCCCGACCGAGCCGCCGACCGCGACGCCCCCTCCCACCGAAACACCCTTGCCAACCGAGACTGCGACCCTCGAACCCACCGCTCTCCCTACGGCAACCATTGCCCCGCCCACCCCCACATCTGAGCCACAGATTAAACCCACCAAAAAGCCAAAAAAGAAAGTTGCCGCGGCCAACCCTGGCTTCCGCCCAGAGAGCGTTTCCCTGAATGACCGCTGGATTGACGTGGACCTTTCCTCGCAGCGGGTTTACGCCATGCAGGGCGACCAGATCGTGAACTCCTTTCTCGTTTCAACCGGCCGTTGGCCAACGGTTACGGTGACCGGCGTGTATAAAATCTATGTCAAGTACCGGCAGGCTAATATGTCCGGTGACGACTACTTCCTCCCGAACGTCCCCAACGTCATGTATTTTTTCAAAGGCTATGGCTTGCACGGCACATACTGGCACAATAATTTTGGCACCCCGATGAGCCACGGATGTGTCAACTTAAGCCCCACCGATTCTGCCTGGCTGTTTGATTTCGCCTCTGTAGGCACCATCGTCAGCGTTCACGAATAACCTGGGTTAATCTATCATGAGC
>JADYYC010000145.1 GCA_020853835.1 Anaerolineales bacterium | reverse complement strand
TGGAGTCTTTGATCCCGCGCATGATGGAAATCGATTATCCGATGGAAAATCTGATCATTGACCCATTGGTTTTGACCGTGTCGGGCTGCCAGGAGTATTGTCCTCACCTCATCGAAGCAGTGCGGACTCTGCAGTATGCCTGGGATCCTTCTCCGAACATCTCGGTCGGTTTATCAAATGTCTCGAACGCGGTGCCGAATGAAAACCGGCCTCTTATCAACCGGGTCTATGGCGCCATGTTGATGGGTGTAGGGTTGCAGATGATGATTGCAAACCCGCTGGATGTCGAACAACAAGAAATGATCCGGATCATCGAAACAAGAGATGAAAGCACCGCAATTGGAAGGCTCTATTTGAAAATCGCCGATCGAATTGCCGCGATGGAGGAGCCTCAATTCGAGGATGTCGATCCATCCGATCCGGAACAGATGGCGATCTGGAAAACAGTCCAGATACTCTTGAACAAAGTTATTTATGCAGATGGGTATCTGGACCAATAAATAATCGGATTGGCCCTGAACGTCTGAATAAGTTATAATTCAGAGTATAATTATCGCAATTTCAAAACATTAATTTTTAACGGTAAAGAAAACAAGGAAAAGGAGAGACAATATGCCTGGTTTTACACCGGGGCGGCGTTGGCAGCCCCCATTCCTGCCATTCAAAGAAGAACCATTTGGGACGCGGGTTCTGATAAAAGTCGAGCAACTGGTAAAGGGCCCGTTATTTGGCTGCCGCATGTGCGGCAACTGTCTGCTTCAGGAGACTGCCTTTATTTGCCCGATGGAGTGTCCGAAAGGGCTGCGCAACGGGCCGTGTGGGGGATCGACGCCAGAGTATTGTTATGTTGACAAAACGCGCCCGTGTGTATGGTATAAGATCCATGAAAGAGCTTTTAAAATGGGCCGCGAAGAAATGCTGTTGGAAGTTCTGCCTCCGCTCGATTGGGACAAAGCGGGCGGAGAAACCTGGGGCGATGTCTTCCGGCAGGTGCAAAAGGTCGGCACGAAGCACTTTATTGGCGGGATGCTCTCGCGTGACCCGGCAAAGCGCACTCAGGTGTGGGATTCGGTTTTCCGCCCGGTGCGCCAACCCGATTGGTGGCAGGGTGACGCCGAGTATCATCCGCCGGCTTATAGCGAGCCGGCCTCTGAACTGGAGCGCCGCTTGAAGGCGGGAGAGTTTGTCGTGACTTCAGAGGTCGCGCCGCCGCAGACGATTGCGACAAAGAAACTGATCGAAAACATCAACCTGGTCAAGCCCTATGTGCCGGCTATAAATTTCACCGATTGCCCGTCCGCTACGCCGCGCATGTCGAGCTGGGCATGCAGCACGATTTGCGTACAGAACGGCGCGGAGCCGGTGCTGCAAATTGCGGCACGCGACAGGACGCGGGTGGGTTTGCAAGCCGAGGTGCTTGGCGCCTGTGCGCTGGGGGTCAGAAACATTTTATGTCTCTCGGGTGACAGCATGGCATTGTCCCCTGATCCACGCGGAAAGATGGAGATCGTGGATGTCGATTCGGTGCAGATGCTCTGGATTCTGCGCCGGATGCGGGATGAGGGCGTGTATATGGATGGACGCTCGATGAAATTCCCGCCAAAATTCTTCCTGGGCGCGGCGGCTTCTCCCTTTGCATCGGAGCCGAAATTCCAGGCGCTGCGTGAACACAAAAAGATCAATGCGGGGGCGCAGTTCTTCCAAACGAACCTGGTTTACGATCCGGATGGATTGGAAGTCTGGTTGAACGAACTGGCAAAGCGAAACATCCTAGATAAAGTCTATATTTTGATCGGCATCACGCCGCTGAAAAGCTACAAAGTTGCCCAATATATGAACAAAGATGTACCGGGGGTGTTCATCCCGGATAATATTATGAAGCGCATGGAAAAGGCCGGAGATGGGGCGGCGGAAGAGGGCGTTCAAATTGCCCTCGAGTTGATCGAGGCAGTGAAAGACAAGCAGGGTGTGAATGGCATCCACTTGATGGCGGTGGGATGGGAAGAGATCGTCCCGCGCATCGTTACCGAGGCGGGTCTATACCGAGAGCCTGTAGCTGTATAGCCCGGTTCAATGGCGTCTCATGGTTTGATGAAGGTACCCCAACTAACGATAACCGGGGTACCTTCTTGTTTATATAAATATACCGAGAATATTACGAGATGGGTGCACACACAAGTAACCCTCTAAATGCTGATATTCCCTGGATCGAGCAGTATGTTTTGTTGGCGCTGCGCATGGATCGGGCGTTCCAGACCGTGGATACTTCGCCATTTCTGGATACCTATTACGGTCCACCGTATCTTCGGGTTGTTTGCGAAACGGAGGATCCCTGGTCGTTTTCGGCGCTTGCGGAACAGGCAAAACACCTCTATGACCGCCTGGCCTGGGAGGATTTTGAACCATCTCGATCGCAATACCTGGCAAAGCACGTTCAATCGATGGAGACGATTGCGCGCGTTCGCGCCGGCGCGCAACTTTCATTCTATGAGATCATTGAAAACGTGTTGGACATCAAGCCGGTCTGGATTTCTGAAGATGAGTTCCGAGAGGCATTGGCAATTTTGGACCAGGCCTTACCAGGCCGAGGGGACGTAAGAGAACGCTTTCAAGCCTGGCAGAAACTTGCTATCTTTCCTTCGGATAAACCCGAGGAACTGCTCAGCCTGATGCGCATGATATTGGACGAAGCCCGCGAGCGGACGCGTAAAATCATCGCGCTGCCTGAACAGGAGAAACTGGATATCTTTCCAATTCAAGGCGTCAATTACGGGGCGGCTAACTGGTACCAGGGAAATTATCGCTCGCGCCTGGAACTCAATTTGGATCGCCCGGTTTACCTGTTCCCCCTGCTTTACCAGATGTGTCATGAAGCATACCCGGGTCATCACACTGAATCATGTTGTAAAGAGAGACATCTTTATCGCGAAAAAGGCTATTTGGAACAATCGGTTTTCTTCTCGCTTGGACCACAGCTCACGATCGCCGAGGGGATCGCATCGCTGGCGATGGAGATGATTTTCAGCCTGCAAGAAGCGGCGGCGTGGATCGAAGAATTCATCTTGCCATATTTTGAACTAAAGGCGCGCGACTTCGACCTCGAGCTTATACTCGAATCATTTATGGTTGTCTCGCCGGATGACATGAGCAGCAATCTGGCGCAGTTGGTCGAAGCCGGGCGCCCGCAAGAGCGCATCCTGGAGTATGCCAGAACATATTCCCCCTATTCTCTGGAACAAATATCAAGTATTCTGCCTTTGCTTTCATCCCCTTTGTCGCGTTTGTATGCCTTCACATACTCGCACGG
>JADYYC010000144.1 GCA_020853835.1 Anaerolineales bacterium | reverse complement strand
TCGGCTTCCGGCAGGACCTCGAACGAAGCCACGGCTTTTGCCAGCTCGTTGATCTGCGATTTCCAGCGGCGGGCGACGGGCGCCATCAACCCCGAGCCAAAGACGGTCATGGCGCGCCCCATCATCTGGTTCGCCAGGCGCTTGGCGGGGTTTTGAGCAGACGGTACGGAGGTGAACAGCGCCGCCTGCTGGCGCTCCATCTCGGCGGCGGCGTCAGCCAGCTCCGCCTCGGGATCGGGGAGGATGCCCAGGCGGGCAGTGAGCGCCAGGAGCAGCCCAAATGAGAACCCGACCGCGGCGCGCGGCTGGCCCGCGTGCCCGAACTTCCACAGCGGGACGCCGGCGGCGCGCGCGGCCTGTTCCAGTTCGCCGCCGGTGGTCACCGCCAGACAGGCGCAGCCGCGCTGCAACCCTTCCTTGAAGGACGCCAGCGCTTCCTCGGTGTCGCCGGAATGGGAGGAGACGACCAACAGGGTGGAAGGTCCGTGGGCCCAGGCCGGCAGGCCGTAGTCGCGCAGCACTACCAGCGGCGTCTCGGAGAGGGGCGCGGCGTAAGCCGCGAGCAGGTCGGCGCCGATGGCCGATCCGCCCATCCCGTTAAAGACGATGCGCCGGATGCCGCTCGGGTCGGGCAGCTCCTGTTGCACCCCCAGTTGCCAGGCCTGGCGGAGCTGCCCCGGCAGCCCGTCGATGTGGAACAGCATTTGCTGAAGGTCGATTTCCGAGAGGATTTCGGGGTCATCGAGGTTCATAGCCATTTCTTGCCACTCCTTATTTGTGAAGAACGTCGCCTCAGGCAGCGCTTGCTTTTGCGCAGGTTCAACCCGTGTTTTTTGTCTTTCCAGGTTTGTCTTGCAGCGCGGACAGGCGGCTGTAGACTTGGCGGCGCGGCCAGCCGGAGCGGGCGGCGATCTGCCCGGCGGCTTGGGCGGCGGGCAGTCCTTCCGCCAGCGCAGCCCGCAGCGCCCCTTCGAGCTCGGCCTCGCTCCAGGGCGGCGGTTTGCGCAGCCCCTCGACGACGAAGGTGATCTCGCCGCGCGGCGGTTGGGTGCGAAAGTACTCGACCGCCTCGCCCAGGCTGCCGCGCACCATCTCTTCGTAGAGCTTGGTGAGCTCGCGCGCCACCGCGATCTGGCGCTCTCCCAGCACGGCCTGCAGATCCTGCAGGGCGGCCGGGGCGCGGTGGGGCGATTCAAGAAATACCAGCGTGTAGGGCAGGTCTGCCACCTCTGCCAGCAGCGCCCGCCGCTCGCTGGACTTGCGCGGCAGGTAGCCCAAATAGAGAAACGCGTCGGTCGGAAGGCCCGAGGCGGTCAGGGCGGCGATCGGGGCGCACGGCCCCGGGATAGGGCTGACCGGATAGCCGGCCTGGATGGCGGCGCGCACCAGCTCGAAGCCGGGGTCGTTCAGGGCCGGCGTGCCGGCGTCGGAGACGAGCGCCACATCCCCCTGGGCGAGGGCAGCCAGGACCTGATCCAGCCGGGCGAGCTTGTTGTGCTCGTGATAACTGATGGCGGGCGTGCGGATCTGGTAGTGGTCGAGCAGCACCCGGGTGCGGCGGGTGTCCTCCGCCGCGATCAACGTGGCCGCCTGCAGGACGGTCAGGGCGCGGGCGCTGATGTCCTGCAGGTTTCCAATCGGGGTGGCGACCAGGTAGAGCGTGCCCACGTGGGTCAGGGGTTGGTCCAGGTGTTGATCTCGACGATCAGCGTGCCGGCCTTGGCGTTGAAGTTGACGATGCGCAGCCAACCGTAATTGCCGTCGTTGGTGCGGTAGCAGACAAAGGCGCCCGAGGGCAGGTTTGCGGCGCGGGTGGAGGTCGGTCCCGGGTTGGCGGCCTGGCAGGTGGCGTAGGTGGGGCGGGTGCCGCCAAAACCGACCATGCCGGCCCCGCCGAGGGTCTTGAAAATCAGGCGGTCCTGCACGTCGGGCTCCAGGGCGACGTCCTCGCCGCCCAGGTTGAGCAGGTTGTTATCCAGGTTCAGGCGGTCGTTGGCGTTCAGGGTGTTGCCCCCGCTCACCAGCACCGGCGGGTTCTCGGGGGCGCTGGTGTTTGTCGGCTGCGGGGTGCCCGCGCCGGTCGTGGCGGTGGGCGGGACGGCGGTGCCGGAGCCGGTCACGACGATGCGCACCCAGAAGGGCGATGCGCC
This sequence comes from Anaerolineales bacterium, assembly GCA_020853835.1. Taxonomy (GTDB): domain Bacteria; phylum Chloroflexota; class Anaerolineae; order Anaerolineales; family UBA4823; genus UTCFX2. The sequence goes on along the minus strand of JADYYC010000144.1, from coordinate 689 downwards.
GCCGGGGCCGATCCCAAACCAGGCGCCGGCTTCGTCGCGCAGCTTCCAGTTGCCCTGGTAGCTGCCGGCGCGGTTCGGGGCGACCAGGTCGACCGAGATGTCGACCGTCTCGTTGGGCGCGACGGCTTTGGGGAGCGGGACGCTGTTGGGCGCGTTCATCGGCTCACCGGAGAAGACCGCGATCGAGTAATTGCGGCTCCAGGTGCAGGTGCCGGCGTTGCGCAGCCGCCAGACCTTGGTGAAGGCATGTCCGGGCGCCATCTGGGTGTCGTCAGGGATGGTGACATCGATCGGCGAGCCCGGCTCGGCCAGGTTGCAGCGGCTGACCGCCGTGGGCGGGGCGCCCGTGGTAGGCGTGTTGGTGGTGAAGGTCGGCACGCCGCCGGTCGGGGTGGCGTAGGTGGGCGGGGTGGGGCTGGGCTCGGAGGGGGTGGCCGTCGGCTGGGGGGTGACGACGCCGGCGGCCTCGGTCAGGCGGGCCTGCACGGTCTGGTAGGCCTGGGTCACGTCAGGGGTGGGGGTCTTATCGCCCGAACCGCGGGGCATGTTGCATGCGCTGGCCGTGAAGAGAAACAATACGGCAAGGCGGGTGATCAAGCGAGTTTTTGGGTTCATTCAGTTTCCTGTTTAGGGGTGAGTGTTTTAAGCCGCTGCGCCAGGGTACGGCGGGGCAGCAGCACGCGCCGCCC
>JADYYC010000143.1 GCA_020853835.1 Anaerolineales bacterium | reverse complement strand
TCGAACGCATGCTTGTCATGCTCGCTTCACATTTTATCGGCGCCGACCCGTTCCAGATAGACCAGGGCCTCAATCATGCCCTGCAATCAATCGGCACCCATACAGGAATGGATCGCTGCCAGTTGCTGCTCTTTGATTTGGGGCGCAGCGATCTGAACATCGCCTATGAATGGGCCAATCAGGACGTCCAGCCGATGCTCAACAATGGCGCCAGCATCCCTGCCGGTAATCCGGCCTGGCTGAACCTCGGACAGATGCAAGTCATCCACATCCCCAGCCTTGCTAACCTTTCGAAGGATTCCTTCGAGATGGCTGAATATATGGGCTCAAACGGCGTCAAATCCTTGACGGCGGTGCCGCTCATCTCGGGCCGGTCGGCAATTGGCTATTTTTTGCTCGAATCGATGCATGATGAGATTTTCTGGGATGCTGATCACCTGGAGATTTTAAAATCTGCCGCAAGGATCTTCGTCCATGCGCTGGAGCAAAAACGCTCCGAAGAAACGCTGCGCGCCGAACATGAAGACACGGTGAAACACCTGGAGACCCTGCAACAATATAACCTTGAAAACACGCTGCTCAACGAGTTGGGCGACCTCCTCCAGGTTTGCCGCACGGTCGATGAGGCCTATCCCGTCATCGCGCGCTACACCCAGCAGCTCGTCCCGGTTGGGTCGGGCGGTCTTTACCTGGCGCGCGAAACAAACGACCCCGTGGAGCGCGTGGCTGCCTGGGGCGACGCTCAGCCCACCGAAACCGAGCTTGCGATCAATGAGTGCTGGGGGCTGCGGCGCGGCCGGCTGCACCTGGTCAAAGATTCAAAGGTCGACTTGAATTGCGCTCATCTGCGACCGCCCCTGCCAAAGAAATACATTTGCATCCCGCTCATTGCCCAGGGCGAGACCATCGGGCTGCTGCACCTGCGCCCGGCAAAAGGGGAGACAGCCAGCCTGGCGGCCCGCCTGGAAGACTACATGCGGGTCTCGCAGGTGATCGCCGAACAGATCGCGCTGGCGCTCTCCAACCTCTCGCTGCGCGATAAACTGCGCAGCCAGGCCATCCGAGACCCGCTGACGGGCTTGTTCAACCGCCGCTACATGGAAGAGACGCTGGAGCGCGAAATCCGCCGCGCGGTGCGTCACACCACGCCGGTCAGCGTGATCATGTTTGATATCGACTTTCTGAAAAACATCAACGACACCTATGGTCACGACGCGGGGGACGTGGTGCTCGAAGCGCTTGGGGCGTTGATGATGAAAACCTTCCGCGGCGAGGACGTCCCCTGCCGCTATGGCGGGGACGAATTTACGATTGTACTGCCGGAGGCCACCGTCACCGAGGCCTTCCGGCGCGCCGAACAATTTCGCGAAGCCTTCAAAGACATCATCTTTGAACACGAGGGTAAACAATTCGGTCCCATGTCGCTTTCGCTCGGCATCGCGGCTTACCCCGATCACGGGGCGTCCGTCGAGCACCTGATGCAAACCGCCGACGCGGCGGCCTATGCCGCCAAAGTTCAAGGCCGGGATCGGGTGATGATCGGCGGCTTTATCGAAGAGTGAGATCGAATTCGCCCTCGGGCGCGCGGTCCAGCACCGCAATCCCCCATTAATCAGCGCATCCCCTCCATAAGCTCGGCCAGGTCCTCCGCCAGGCTGGCCCGGTCGAACTTCTGCTCCACGCACCGGCGCCCGCGCTGTCCCATCTCCCGCGCCAGGGCGCGGTCCGCCGCCAGCCGGCGGACCGCGGCCGCCAGCTCCACCGGATCGCCGGGCGGGATGAAAATCCCGCAGCCCGCCTGCTCCACCACGCCGCGGATCACTCCGTCGATCGCGAGCAGCACCGGTCGGCCGGCCGCCATATAGTCGAAAACCTTGTTGGGGTAAACGGTCGCATACATTGGCACCGGCTTGAGGATCGCCAGGCAGGCATCGGCAGCCGCAAGCGTCTCCCCCATGCCGGCTTTTGCTACCGGCGGCAGAAAGACGACGTTTCGTAGCCCCAACGCCTCAGCCCTGGCGATCAAAGCGGGTTTCTCCTTCCCGTCGCCAACCAGCACAATGGAGATGTCGGGCTGATCTTGCAGCATCTGGGCGGCGTCCAGCACAATGCCGAGATCGTTAGACATCCCGTGCGCGCCGGCGTACATCACGATAAACTTACCCGCAAGCCCGTGGGCGTTGCGCAGCTCCAGCCCCTCAGCATGCGGGTCGAACATGGCGGGGTCAACGCCGTTCGGGATCACCCGCACACCGGAGCCGCCCTGCTTTTGGACGTGCTCGAGGAAACCGGGCGAATTGACGATGAGCTGGTCGGCCCCCCGGTACAAGAAGCGCTCCAGCCAGCGCGAGAGCCGGATCAGCAGCGGATTTCTCAGCACGCCGACCTGGATCGCAAAGTCTGGCCAGAGATCGCGCACCTCAAACAGCAAAGGTTTGCGCTTGAGCCGGGCGAGCGCCCAGGCAGTCATCCCCTGGAAAATGGGAGGCGATGTGCCCCAAACCAGATCGACCTCCCGCACGCGCACCCCGGCCCAGAAGGACGACGCCATAAAGCTGAAAAAGCTGAAAACGCGGTGGACAAAACTGCGGTGCAAGGCGGAGTACGTATAAGTGCGCACGATCGTCACGCCAGCCAAATCGGGGTCGGAGGTCGTTTTCTCGGCGCCGGCCCTGGCTCTTCCGGTCAAATAACTGACCGGGCTGGCAATGACGGTCACCCGGTGACCGCGCTTCACCAAAAAGCGCGCCAGTTCGTGATGGCGGGTGCCCCCTGGTTCGTCCAGGGCGGCGAAGGCCTGATGGATCAGCAGAATGTGCATATCATGCGCCAGGGGCGAGTGTCATTGCGTTATCCCCTATCTCACGCAGAGCGGGAATTTGCCCCAAACCTCCATTCGCTGCTGAATTTCAACGGCAGGCTCCCGTAAATATACAGCTTGACCGCGAGCGCGGGCCTTTTCTCGCCGTACCTGGATGAGCGCCACCCCCATGTGGGCCTGACCGGGCCGGTTCCGTAAATGAGCGCGCCGGCGCGGACGATTTGTAATTTGGCGGGCAAATGCCCTCCGGGACGCCCGCCCGCCCGGAGCAGCAGCCACAGCGGCCCCTCGGGCGAGCTGAAGCGCAACTCAACCCCGCCCGCCTGCTCCCCCTCGCTGAGGGTGGCGCCGTCCTCTTCAACTACCTCCCAGGCCCAGTCCTGGAGCATCCAGGTCAGGCAGGCGCGATGCTCGGAAACTCCGCCAGGCCCCTCGGGGCTCGCCAGCAGAGAGTCTTCAACCAGCCACACTCCCTGGTCAGAGACCGCCACAGTGCGCCGGTGGGTCACCCCGAGGCGTTGATATCCGTCGTGTTGAGCGCTCAGCCCTTTCCACCCCGGGCTGAGTTGCGCGCCTTTCTCGATCACCTCGGCGTTTGCCCGCCCCAGGTACAGAAACCTCCCGGCGCGCAGCATCTGGTCCTGGTCGTCCACCGTGACCGTATTGTGCACATCGCACCCCGCCAGCGCGTTGCCCCAGGGAGCAGGCGCGTTGTAGAGGTAGGTACCGGCGTCCTGGGCGACGTTCAGCCCGCGCCACCACAGGTCCAGGTGAAGCTGGTCGGCGTGTCCGGGACGCCCATTGAAACGGGCGAGGCGCAAATACGCCCAGGATTCTCCGTCCGGCGCATGAAGCGTGTGCGGCGAGGAAGGCGACGTATCTCCCGCATCCTCGCAGAGCCGGCCCGATCCTGGGCCCTCCGCTGCGCCAGACAAGGCTGAAGAATCGCCCTGCCTCCCCAGCCAGGCGTTCATCTCGTCCCAGGGCCCTTCATCCAGGAGCTTTTTCCCACAAAAGACCTGGCTGGCTGTCTGCAAGGTCGAGCGATAATCCTCGACAGGCAGGTTGGATAGCGGGAAGAGGTAAGCGCTGTCGTTGGGACCCAGGTTCGGCGTCCGCCCGCTCCCCCGGTCCAGCAGCCGTGCAAGCCAGCCCGCGCCCGCCGCGAGACGCTCCAGGCTGAGGCGCGGGAACGCCTCTCCCGCCCCGGAGGAGATCCGCCCGGCCCATAAGGCAATCTGCAGCATCAAGCGCTGATAATTTGCGCTGTGCTGGATATACACACCGTCATCGTCGATTTGAGCGGCAAAACCCCGGTGCAGCCAGCGCCAGCCCATCGCCCGCCATTGCCCCGCCCGGGGATGTCCCGGTATGGCAAGCCCAGCCGTGTACAGCCCGGCCGCTTCGCTGAGCAGGTGGTTATTGTTCTGCGCCCGCGCGTACGCCAGCGTGGGCGGGATGCGCGCGGCGTGAACGCCGATCGATCGCGCCAGCCGGGCAGCCCGCTCGGGGGTAGAATGAGGCGAGCAATGAAAAACACCCCAGGCAAAGCTCAGGACCAGCAGTCGTATGCCGGCCTCCTGGCCCGAAGTCCAGTTCAGCCCCAGATAGGGCGGGTTGGCCTCCAGGAAGGCCTCCAAAAGCTCCCAAAAGGCGGCGGCAAAACGCTCGTCACCGCTCAAGACATAGCCCCTGGCAAGCGTAACGGCCCATCCCAACCGGGCCGGCTCCCAGATAAACTTGACGTCCTGATCTACCACAGCCCGGTGAAGTTCGTATTGCGTCCAATGGTAAAGCGGCTGAGGCGGTTTGAGGCAGATTTCGACCACCTCGCCGCCAAACAGGCGCATCCGCCCGCCCGCGGCAAGCCCGGCCTCCTGAAGCGCTGCCTCGACGCCGCGCGCGCCCAGGATCGCCGCCAGCTCGTCCCTGTCCGGCGGCCGGTAGATCGCCTGGGGCGCGGCGATGACGCCAGGCGCCGCGCTAATTTCGGGGCCGCGCGTCGCATAGCGCAGGTAACCGCTGACCAACCCCGCCCGATATAGCGCATATTGAAAAACTGCCTGCGGGCCCAGCTCGCGCAGCGCGAGAAGGTACACCTTGCTCCTGGCTGGCCGGCGGGCGCCCGGCTTTGGGACGTTCATGGCTCGATGATAGCATAATTTATGCGGGATGCTTTGCCCCATTACAAACTGTGCCTTCCAACCTGGAATCATGTTATATTACACATAGCTTGTGGAAGAAAAATAAAAAACTGCATTCCAAGGTATATGCCTATGAAGAAAATCTATGCCCTCATCTCTCTGCTTGCCCTCATCTTGATCGGAGCAGACCGCCCCACGGACACCATCCGGTTGACGATCATCAACAAATCGGGGATGGATATTGCCATCCAGCTTAGATCAAGGGATTACGAATGCGCCAATTCAAAAGATATCGTAAAGGGTGATTTCTATTACCTGACCGTCCTTGGAGGCGATCGAGAAGAACCCACCGTCAAAGCTTTCGACATCCAAAAGAACGACTACGGGATGCAGCTCTTTTATATCCAAACCTACGATCCGGTATATGGCTACAAGTGCAGGATGCCCGCCCCGAACGCCCTGGTTGCGGCGCGCAACCTGCGATTGACGGTCCTCCCGTGCGATTTCACCCCCTCTCCCAAGCAGATTGGAGAACCTTCGATGTTCAAATATCTGCCTTTCCCGGTCAAGCAATATGGGATCATCTTTCAGAGATACTGGCTAACCCGCCTGGTGCATTGATCGCTCGTCCCCCCGTTGTCGACCTTGTCTGTCCAAACTCAGCCGTGAGCTGCGGCTGAGTTTTTTATTTTTCCTCTGGCTGTATTTCCAGTTCGATATTGCGCAAAGCCTGATAGGACCTCCTCTCCAGGCTGAATTCCCAGACATCGAAGATCAACACTTCGATCGGCCGCCACAGCAAGACCCAACCGGCGACGTAAAAACCATTGGCCAACACGTACTCCACGAAACCGCCCAGGGTCTCCAGCCACACGGCGATCGAGAATAAAGCCAGCATGCCAATGCCGCCGGCGATTGCCGCTCGAACGCCCTGATAGCGCAGTCTTGCCATGTCCTGTTCGGCGTCTCGCATCCAGGCGACCGAATATTTTTCAATCGCCCCGCAAGTTCTCTCCAAAAGGTCGGGGCTGATCTGATCCGGCGGGAGGACCAGCCCGAGCCTGATGCGTTGTGTGCGCGGGTTCGCATATAGCTCGCCAACGATGAAGTCCATCCCGGCTTTGAAGCTGTAAGGCTGGTAGTAATCCGAAAAGGGTGTGATATCGGGCTCTTCGAAGAGATGGTTAATATCTTTGAGGTGAAGGGTAAGCTCAAGCGTTTTGTCGTTTTTCATATCGATACCCGCCATCATGACGTTGATCGCAATGCCCGCACGGCTTCAAAAGAGGCCCGCGTCACGCCGAAAAGATGATCATACGGGATGGGCGGGGGCCCGCCGCGCTCGATCGCGGCCGCAAAAGCGGCCCACTCCGCCTGGTGACCTTTATCCTGTCTCAGGCGCGAGCGCAACGTCTTGCGCCTGCCATCATTAACCAGCTCCAGCGCGCGGTAATCTTCCAACACGGCTATCCGCCCGCCGCTAAAAGCCTCCACCCGCTCCTTTGGGAAGGTTTTATCCCCGTTCGCCAGGTAACTCACCAGCCCAAGCGAGCCATCCGGGAAGACGAAGCTCATCACCACGTTATCTTCACGGTA
>JADYYC010000142.1 GCA_020853835.1 Anaerolineales bacterium | reverse complement strand
CACCTCCTCTCAAGGCAAACCCGGTTGCAGACAACTCAAAAAAAGAATTGAGGATACCAATGCGTAAACCATTTGTTGCAGGAAACTGGAAAATGTATAAAACTGTGGCTGAGGCCCGCCAGTTGGTTTCGGAGCTTGTGCCAGGCCTGCAGGGGATCGCGGGGGTGGACAAGGTGCTCTGCCCGCCGTTCACCGACTTACTGGCGGTGGCCGCGCTCCTGGAAGGCACCGACATCGGCCTGGGGGCGCAGAACATGTATTGGGAAACCGCAGGAGCCTTTACGGGTGAAATCTCACCCGCGATGGTGGCCGAAATTTGCCGCTATGTCATCATCGGCCATTCGGAACGCCGGGCTTATTTTGGGGAGACAGACGAGACGGTCAACCGCAAGGTGCGCGCCGCGCTCGCGCATGGCTTGATCCCCATTGTCTGCGTTGGCGAGACGCTTGAGCAGTACGAAGCCGGCCAGACCGCCGAAGTGGTCTCCCGGCAGGTCCAGCAGGGCCTGGCCGCTCTTGAAGGCATGGACGACCCGCTCAGGGCGGCGACGCTCGTGGTGGCTTATGAACCAGTGTGGGCGATTGGAACGGGCCGGCCTTCCACCCCGGAGGGCGCCTCGAAAGTCATCGGAGGAGTTATCCGGCCCGCGCTGGGGAGCCTGTTCGGCTCGGATTCCGCCGGATCGATCCGCGTCCTCTATGGCGGCTCGGTGAACGGTCAAAATGCGGCTGAATTCTTCAACGAACCCGAGATCGATGGCGGGTTGGTTGGCGGAGCCAGCCTGAAAGTCGCCGATTTTACCCAGATCGTACAGGCAGCCGCCCGCTAACCGCACACCCTTGCCTGCATGCCGCTTTATCTGGATGGCGTGTTTTGGATAGCTGTTTCGCTGGCGCCATTGATGCTGCTCCAGCGCGGGCTGCAGAAAGAGGTCCAACTACTTTTTCTTTACATGACGCGCCGGGTCGATCTCTCGATCACACTTTTTTCGGTGCTGTTTTTTCCGGGTGTGCTGCTGCATGAGGGCAGTCATTTCGTTGTCGCCCGCCTCCTGGGCGTCTCTACGGGGCGTTTTTCGCTGCTGCCCCGTCCGGTTGAGAACGGAAAGCTGCAACTGGGGTATGTCGAGACGTCGCCGACGGACTGGGTTCGGGACGCCCTGATCGGGAGCGCCCCCTTGATATCGGGGGGCTTGTTTGTGGCATACTTAGGGATCATTCAACTGGGCTTGCTCGCTCTGGCGCAGGTGTTTTTTAGCCAGGGCATCGAGGCGTTTCACCAGGCGTTGAGGACTGCTCTGGCGCAGCCGGATTTTTGGCTGTGGTTCTATCTGACGCTGGTGGTCAGCAGCACCATGCTGCCTTCAGCCTCCGACCGGCGCGCCTGGCTGCCGCTGGGTATCATCCTGGGCGTGCTGCTGGGGTTGAGCCTGCTGTTTGGAGCGGGCCCGTGGATGGCTGAAAACCTGGCAGAGCCGTTCAACAGGGTTCTCAAGGCCATATCGAGCGTGTTTGGGATCAGCGCCGCCCTGCACCTGGTTTTGCTGCCGTTTATCTGGCTGGTACGGAAGCTGCTCGGCCGGGCGTTGGGTTTGGAAGTGGTGATATAATCCTTGTCTTGTCCGCCGTTTGTGAGGTCGAGCGCAGGGCAAAAGGTATAACGAGATGCCACAGCAATGGTACGCCATCCGCAGCAAGCCGCGCAAAGAAGAGGTGGTGTGGCTGCAAGTCGCCTCACAAGGGTTTGAAACCTATTATCCTCGCATCAGGGTGAACCCGGTCAACCCACGCTCAAAAAAACTCAGGCCCTATTTTCCGGGCTATTTGTTCGTCCGGGCGGATCTTGACGAGGTGGGGATGTCGATTTTCCAATGGATGCCGCACTCGATCGGGCTGGTCAGTTTTGGAGGCGAGCCTTCCATCGTTCCTGAGAACCTGGTTGTCGCGATCCGGCAGAAGCTGGATGGGATCAACGCGGCCGGCGGGGCGATTTTCGATGGCATGAAACCGGGGGATGCGGTGTGGATCAGCGAGGGGCCTTTCAAGGGATATGAGGCGATCTTTGACGAGCGCGTCGCCGGCAGCGAGCGGGTGCGCGTGCTGCTCGAATTCTTGGGCAGCAAGCGAAAAGTGCCTCTGACGCTCCACGCGGGGCAGATTGAGCGGAAGAAGAACAAGTAAAAAAGTATCCTTTGGGAAACGCAACGGATTTGAGGGCCGCGCTCGGTAATTTTATCGCATCTCCCAGGACCAGGTTCTTTCTGGGGGTGGTGCTTGGCTTTTTCTTCCTCGCCCTTGCCGTGCGCGGCGTTGACTGGTCAGAAGTCTGGGGAGGATTGCAGCAGGCAGACGCTCTTTTTATCGCCCTGGCATTAATGATCACGCTTGCCAATATATCGATCAAGATCGTGCGCTGGATCATTCTGCTGTTTGCGCCGGCGAGGCGGCTGAGGACCGAGGACATTTCTGCCTCTTTTATGGTTGCGCAGTTGTTGAACTCGTTATTTCCGCTTCGCGTCGGTGATGTGAGCCGGGTGACCGTGATGGGCAACCGGGGCGCAGATCACGGTTTTGTCGTCGGCACAATATTGATCGAGAAATACCTCGACACGCTGGCGTTTGGGCTGCTGACCGGGCTCGCCGTTTTGATCCTGCCGCTGCCGGGATGGCTCGTGGGTCCGGTCAGGTCGCTGGCGGCGCTGATCTTGTTGAGCACGTTGGCGATCGTATTCTTCAGCCTGAACAAGAGCGGGGTGCTTGGCTGGGCGAAGCGGATCAGCCAGGGTTTTGGCGGGCGGGCCGCAAATTTCATTCCAGTGAATCTTCAGGCGGCATATTCTGCCTTCCAGTCGGTTCAGAAAACGCCCAACCTGCTGCTTGCCGCGACAACCACGCTGCTGATCTGGCTCACCGCGCTGGGCACAAACCAGGCGCTGTTTTCTGCGCTGGATTTCAAATTGCCCTTCGAGGCTGCCTTGCTGTCCCTGCTGGCGATTACGGCGGGCTTGAGCCTCCCGGCGCTGCCAGGCAAGGTGGGGGTTTTCGAATACGCGTGCGTCCTGGCTCTTGGGCAGTTCGGTATCGATCAGTCTCGCGCCTTAAGTTACGGTATACTCTTGCATGTGATCGTGTATTTGCCGGTTATCGTTTTCGGTTTATTATCTTTTCAATTTCTTCAAATAAAACCGCCGGACCCGGTCAGGATAAAACCCGATCAAGCTGAATAACATCTGGTCAATTTGATTCGAAAAATGCACTCAGTCCTATTTGTTTGTACAGCCAATATTTGCCGGTCTCCCATGGCACAGGGGATCCTGATGGAAAAGACCGCCGCAGAAGAAGAACCCTGGCGAATCGCCTCCGCCGGAGTGTATGCGCAGGCGGGTTATCCGCCGGCTCAGAACACGTTGATCATCCTCGCCGAGCGCGGGATCGATCTAAGCGATCAGCAGTCCAGGCCGGTCACCGCCGAACTGGTCGGGCAATATCAATTGATCCTGACCATGGAACAGGGGCACAAAGAGGCGCTGCAGGCGGCTTTCCCCAGCGATGCCAGCCGGGTTTACCTGTTCAGCGAAATGGGCGGTGAGTATCGGGATATCGTCGACCCGATCGGCAAAGCGTTGGTGGACTACCGTGACACCGCTCAGGAGATCGACGCGTTCCTGGAGCGTGGATTTGAGCGAATCCGTTCCCTATCCAGACACCCCGATGAGCCAATTGCATCATGATGCCTCTTCAACCCGAGCAGAGCGCCTGAGGCTTCTGATCATCCTGGTTCTGGCGGGCCTTTATGGGCTGGTCTTTGTCTTTGGCATGCCGCCCTGGCAGCACTATGACGAAGCGAATCACTTTGAGCACGTCTGGCTGGCGGCCAACCTGGAGCGCCTGCCCCAGCCGGGGGATTACTCGCCCAGATTGAGCCGCCAGGTGCTTAAGTCGTTGGTCAAAAATGGTTTCTTCACCCACCTGGGCTACTCGCCGGAAATTGGGCCGCCATCCGAGAAAGTGCGCATCCCGGGCTACTCTCAGCTAGACGAGCCCCCGCTTTATTACACGATCGCCTCGCTGCCGCTCAGATTGATCCCTGATCGGGGCGTGGACGCCCAGATGTATGCCGCACGGCTGGTCTCCTGGCTATTCTTCCTGCTCACCATCCTGTTCGCCGGCGGAACCGCGTTTGTGCTGGCCCCCGCCGGACATGCGCTGCGCTGGATGCTGCCGGCCACGATTGCCTTCACGCCCGCTTTTGTAGACCTGATGAGCGCGGTCAACAACGACGCAGCCGCAATTGCGCTGTCCGCGGCTGTGCTGTGGGTCTGCGTCCGTCTGGTCCGCTACGGGTTTTCGGCGTTTGACCTGGCGCTGCTGGCGGGGTTAGCCGGACTGGCTTTCCTTACGAAAATTACCGCCTTCGTCATCCTGGCTGCGATCATCCCCACGCTGTTGTTCGTCGTTTTGCGCGGACGCTGGCGCTGGGTTGCCTGGGCGCTGCTTGGGGCGGGCGGCGCAGCCCTCCTCCTGGCAGCCGTGCGCTGGGACGACCCGGCGGGCTGGTATCGCAACACCGCTCAGGTCGAACCCGTGCGGGCATCGAACAGCCAGGCTCCGGTGGGGGGGCACGCCCTGGCGGTTCAGGTGGGCGCGCCGGTGACCCCCGACTATTATGCGCACGTCTTTCAACACTTCCCGCCCGAGCTCGCCCGGCAGCTTGGCGGGAAAAACGTGACCTTTGGCTATTGGATCTGGTCGGATCGCGATCAGCGCGTGCGCTCGCCGATCTTGCGCGCGGCCGGCGAGAGCTTCTCCGAGCCGCTGGAGATTACCACCCAGCCGACATTCCACGCCTTGCACGCCTTGATGCCCGATAATCTGGATCGGCTCTGGATCGACCTGGACGAGGAAGCAGGGGCTAAAGGCTCGTGGATTTTCCTCGATGGGGTGGTGCTGGCCGAGGGAGAATTTCCGCTCTCTGAGGCGCCTCGTTTCTCCTCAGCCGGGGCCGAAAGCGGAGAGTGGGGCGGGAGAGCCTTTGAAAACCTGGTGCGGAACGGTTCGGCCGAGAGAAGCGGCGTGCGCGT
>JADYYC010000141.1 GCA_020853835.1 Anaerolineales bacterium | reverse complement strand
GCCACATCGTGGTTCAGCGTGCAGCGCGAGAGGAAGGCGCTCATGATCGAGAAGGTCGCCTCGATGCCGGCCTGCGCGTCGACCACTTTGCTGTCGGTGGCGCCGGCGTAGCCCCAGGCCGGCAGGTTGTAGAAGCGGGCCAGGTCGGTCCAGGCGGACATGCCCAGGCTCCACTCGGGCGAGCCGTAGCTGACGATGGTGGTCTTCATGTCCAGGGCGGCGGTGTTCATGCCGTACAGGTAGGGCGTGCCGGGGCGGACGAGCTGGGCGACGATCAGCCCGAGCAGCGTTTCGGCGTTGCCGAGCGCCAGCGCCCCCGCGAGCGTGATCGGCCCGCCGCCGCCCGTGTTGGGCGAGGGCAGGTAGGCGCAGGGGATGCCCCGCTCGGCGCAGAAGATCAGGTTGTTGAGCGAGACTTCGGGGATCAGCAGCGGCGAGATCGGTTCGGCGTAGAGCAGCAGGAAGGGCTTTTCGCGCAGCGCCAGCTCGCCGCCCGCGGCGGCCGCGGCGATCTCGTAGATGTCCTGCATGTCTTGGGGCGCCTGGGCGGTGAACACGATCGGCTTGGTCGAGCCGCGCAACATGCGCACGAACTCATGCACGTAAGCGTCCTCGACCGGCACGTCGACCGGGACGCCCATCGACATCACGAAGTCGATGTTGTCGAGCGCGTCCGCCAGGCGGGCGATGTCCTCCACGTCCTGGGCGACCGGATTGCGCCGCTCGCCCGTCTCCAGGTCAAAGGTGAAGATGGTATCCGAGCCGGTGCCGAAGTAGACCTTGCCGAGCTCGAGCGGCATGGTGAGCTGGCCCAGGCGGTTGAACATGGGGATGCGCGGCGGGGCTTTGGCGAGCGCCTCGGCCACCAGCCTTTCAGGGATCTTGAGGCGTCCTTCCGATTCCCAGGCGCCGGCGGCGAGGAGCAGCTCGCGGCCGCGCTCGTTTTGCATGTCCACCCCGATCTGGGCGAAGATGTGCAGCGTGGCGTGGTGGATCTCGCGCACCTGCTCGTCGGAGAGCATGCGGATAGAGGGGGAAAGCGTGGCAGGGGGGATCTGGCGGGTCATCATCGCTCCTTTTCAAGATAAATTTGTTTTTTTGGCGGGTCGGACGGGCGGCCTCGGAGGCGCAGCCGGTTGCGCATAGACATTATTACGGGCTGCTTTGCAGCGACTTTCATTGTAGCCCGGTTGGCGCATGCCGTCAACCGGAGAGGGCGCGGAATTTCGATCTGATGCGGGCGGGAGAGTGGAAGGGAAGGTGTGAACGGCCTACCTTTGGCAACATGCCGACGGTGCGCCTGATGCTCAAAGGCGCCAGCCTGGCGGACGTGCCGCTCGTGCAGGCCTCCATCGCCCCGTGCTACTCGTGCACGGATAGATGAGCAGTCCGCTGGTCTGGGAACAACTGGAAGAGCTGCGGGGCGAACTCGCCCAGTCGCGCTAGCGTCTGGCTGGGCGCGCCGGAAGCCGATATCCGACCTTCCTGCAAGATCGCCACCCGGTCGGCGGTCGAGGCGACCAGCTCGACGTCGTGAGTGACCAGCAGGATTGATTTGCCCTCGCTGCGCCAGGCGGTTAACAGCCTGAACAACTCTTGCTTCGTCTTGAAATCCAGGCCGCGCGTTGGCTCGTCCAACAGGATGATCTGTGGGCGGGTAACCAGGATCGCGCCCAACGCAATGCGCTGACGCTGGCCCACGCTCAGGTCGCGCGGGTAGCTGGCGGCCTCCTCCGACAAGCCGAGGCGGGCGAGCAGTTCTTCCAGCCAACGCTCGTCGACGGGCAGGTTGTGGTTCTTGAGCGTCTGGAGCAGCTCGGCGGTGACGTTCTCGGCGAACAACAGGGCGTTCGGATCCTGAGGAAGGTAGGCGACCTGCCGGCAGATGCGGGAAGTCGATAGCCCGGTTAGAACCTCGCCTTGAAGAAGGATCCGCCCGGCAGAGGGCTTTAGGAGGCCGACGACCGTCCTCAGGAGGGTGGTCTTGCCCGCCCCGTTTTCACCGATCAGGGCGAGAATTTCTGCGCGGCGCAATTGCAGATCGAGCCCTTGCAGCACCGGCGTTTTTCCGGCGGTCACGTGAAGGTTTTCGATTTCCAGAACGGGCGGCTTTTTTTCAAGCGCCGGAAAAGCATCTGGAACGGGGCCGCCGCCGGCTGGCAAAGCCTCTTCCGGCAATGATCGCAGTTCGACGAACGAGCGGGCCTGCTCGATGGAGAGGGGCAGCGGCTGCCAGCCGAGGCGGAGCCCGATCTGGACGAGCGGCGGATGATAATCCATGCTGGGCAGCACCTGGCGCGGCGGGCCCGAAACCACGATCTCCCGCACGGCGTCGAAATAGACCAGCCGGTCGGCGTAAGCCAGGACGCGCTCCAAACGGTGCTCGACCAGCAGCACCGTCAGGCGGAGTTTCGTCTTGAGCGCCTGGACGATCTCCAGCAGGTCTTTGGCGGCCTGTGGGTCGAGCTGCGAGGTCGGCTCGTCGAGGGCGAGGATTTCGGGGCTGTTCACGATCGCCGAAGCCACCGCGACGCGCTGGCGCTCTCCGCCAGAGAGGGTGTGGATTTTGCGCCGCCTGAGCCGCTCGATGTGCAACTGCGCCAACGCCTCGCTCACTTTGAGTTGGGCATCCGCGGCGGCGACCCCCGCGTTTTCCAACGTGAAGAGGATGTCGTCTTCGACCGTGTCCATGACGAACTGGCTTTCCGGGTCCTGGAACACAAAACCCACCTTGCGGCTCATCATTTTGGGGGCAGCCTGAACCGGGTCGAGGCCGGCGACGCGGACCTTGCCCGACAGGCAGCCCCCGCTGAAATGCGGCACCAGCCCGTTGAGGCAGCGCAGGAACGTGGATTTGCCAGAGCCGGAATGGCCGGTGATCAGAACCAATTCGCCGGGCGGGATGTGCAGGGTCAGGTTGTCGAGCGCAGGCCGGCCCGCCCCCGGATAGGTGAAGCTGAGTTGCTCGAACCGGATCACGTCAGGCCTCTCGTTTCAGGATCAGCGGCGTCAGGAGCAGGAGGGCCAGGAACCCGAAACGGGCGTCGAACGGAGGCAGACCGACTTGTGGATAGGGCTGGTAGGCCAGGCCGGAAAGCCGCAGGGCGGGGGGGGCGGCCAGAATCATGATAACCACTCCGAGACATGCTGAGGCGGCGAGAACATCGCGCCCGCTCCAGGTTTCTTTGCGAAAAGAAGCGCGCGGCATCTGGCGGCCAAGCAGCCAAAACGCTGTCCCGATCAGAAGCAAGCCTGCCGCCAGGAAGGCGGGCCCTGCCCAAACTGGCGCGGGCGAAAGCACGAGCAGCCAGCCGCAAAAGATGAGCAGTAACCCGGCCACAACCTGAAAACGCTGGCTTTGGTTCAGGCTACCTGCCTGGCTGGTAAAGCCGCGGGCCGTCATCGTCTCGGCCAACTGGAGCGAGCGTTCCAGCCCGCCGATGAGCAGCGGCATGATGAGCGGCAGCCAATCGCGCAACCCCGCAAGATGATGCCCGCGGATTTTTTGGGCTTCGATGATTTGGTCGATATTGCGGCGGGTGGAGGGGAGAAATGTGACTGCGATCGAGACGACCACCGCGAGGGGGTAGAATGTGCGCGGCGCCAGCCTGATCAGGGCGGAGACCGGCAGCGCCACATTGATGATCGTGAAGGCGGTCAACATCGCTGAAAGCGCCAACCCGTTGATGAAACCAAAGATAAGCGCTTCCAGGGTCACCGGCCCGCTGATCAGAGGGATTTTTCCCGGGATATTGAAAAGAACGGTCGCGCCGAAATGGCTGGTCAGTCCGTTGAACAGGGTCGCCAGGGTGATGATGAGGATCGAAAACTTCAGGGGCGAGACCACCGCCAGGTTTTCCTCGCCGGCGGGATCGCTGTAGAACGAGAACACGATCATCAATGCCAGCAGGATGAGGAACAGGTAGAGTGGGTTGCGGGTGGCGGAGACCGCGAGCAGCACCGCGGCCAACCAGGCTAACCAGGGCCAGGAATTCATGGGGCGCTTTCCACAGCCGCCTCGGGCGCAGGCTGGTAGGTAAAACTCAAGCGCTTTTTGAACCGCCTCAAGGCAAATAACGTGGGCGCCCCGGCGAGCAGGATCAGAAACAGGTTCCCGAACGCCCGGCTGGCGTCCCAGACCAGCGAGGT